>QHXC01000087.1 GCA_003222815.1 Acidobacteriota bacterium
GTACCTTTCGCATTATAGAGATAGTGACTATCTCCCCAAATATGGTCTGCATGAGGCGCAGCTGAGACCGCGGGCCGTTGAGCGCCGGCAAAGGTCGTAACGTCACCTGTCGTTCGCGAAATTCTCCGGATCGCATACGCATCTGACACGAAGATGTAATTGGAATTGGCCCAAATTGAACCAGGCGCCATGAATCTCGCGTCGGTGCCTCGAGCATCGCGAGTGCCCGTTCCACCAAGAGAACCGACGAAATGCTCGACGTTGAATGACGTTGCATCAGCCATTGGGTCAGGCGCTTGACCGCACGCAACCTTCGGCAGAGTAAGCAAGACTAGAGCGAAACACAATGTCGAGATGGCGGGAAATCGCAGCGGCACGGTGTTCATTCGAATTGCTTCCTGAATCGTTCGAACTGGTTTTTCAGATCATCGACTTCTTCTCAAGTTTATATTCTAACCTGTGGTTTCAGCACGGCACTGTATTGGATTTTAGGAGCATCGGGAATGGGCCGTCTCCGAATCAAGCGTGGACCGGGAAAACAACGGGTACCGGGCAAGGATTTCCGATTGGCGGATGAAGTCCGTTATATCCAGCGCTACTTCCGGTATTCCGGTCGAAGCTGTTGCCTCTGGCCATCCCAGCCGCCGGCGATCACGTATACACAATTTTCATGAGCGAGGTAAGGCTCGCGGTCACGCGTGACGATATACGCGCCGTGCGTATTGCCTTGTTGCTGTACGTAGCTCAACTGGCCGTTCGGGGCTATCACCCGGTTAGTCCTGGTCGAAGTCAGCATCCTCAGCCTGAATGATCGACCGTCACCTACATCCCGAACAAATCGATTGACGCCCCGGCCGGGCGGTTGTTTAATTCAGCTATTCAAACGAAGCCACCATTGGGATTGGTCCGCACTAACCACGGCAAAGTCGGGAGGCGACCATGAATCGAGTTCTCGTCGGTCTGGGGCTGGCAGTTTCCCTTGTGCTGCTGCAGCCTGCCACCGTGTGGGCGCAGACTTCGGAGGGCGCCTCCATTGCGGGAGTTGTAAGAGATACATCGGGAGCGGTCATGCCCGGCGTCACCGTTGAAGCGGCGAGTCCAGCCCTCATCGAGAAGGTCCGTTCCGTCATCACGGATGAACGAGGCCTGTACCGGATCGTTGATCTGCGGCCGGGCACCTACACCGTCACATTCACGCTTCCGGGGTTTAGCATCTTCAAGCGGGAGGGCATTGAGTTGACGACGTCGTTTACGGTGACGATCAATGCCGAGATGAATGCAGGAGGGCTCGAGGAGACGGTGACGGTTTTGGGGGAGACCCCGGTTGTGGATACGCAGAACTCGCGACAGCAAACCACGATCGGGCGCGAGACACTGGATGCAATCCCGACCACCAAACGAATCGGCCAATATGCTTCGATTATCCCGGGCGCTACATACACGAACGCGACCTTCCAGGATGTCGGCGGCAATCAGGGCGAAGGCGGTCAGTTTGGAGTTCATGGGCAGCGGCCAGGAGATCTCAGCCTGAACTTTGAAGGCTTGAATCAAAACCAGCAGGCGCTGGGCGTCTTCAGCTTCAACTCCCAAGCCTTTCAGGAAGTCGTCGTCGAGACTGGCGGCATGTCGGCGGAGGCGGGGACGGGCGGCGTCCAGGTGAACATCGTCTCCAAGGATGGAGGCAACAGGCTTTCGGGAAGCTTAAGCGCGGCTTATACCGGTCCGAGTCTGCAAATGGGCAACTTGACCGACGCGCTGCGCGCCCGGGGCCTGCAGAATGACATTTCGATTCGGAGATCCTACGACTATGGCGGAGCGCTCGGGGGCCCGATCAAAAAGGACAAACTCTGGTTCTTTATGGCTCACCGGTGGTGGGGCGCGTCGCGCTACATCCAGGGCAGCTACTTCAACAAGGCTGAGGGCACTTTGTTCTACGAACCTGATTTGAGCCGCGTGTCCCACAACAATGAATACTTCGAAGACCACAGCTTGCGTTTGACCTGGCAAGTGTCGCCGAAGCACAAAATCGTCGGCTCCTTCTCCCACCAAAATAATTGCAGTTGTCCATTCGGCCTGACTGGCGTGGGTGGCATCAACGCGGTCAAGCCCGCGCCGGAATCTCGCGCGTGGCATGTGTACAATCCCCAATATCTGCCGGTCGTCAGCTGGAGTTATACGGCCACGAACAAGCTCGCCTTTGAGGCCGGCCAGTCCGCACTCGTATTAAATGAGGACTCCCGGCGGCAGCCGTACGTGGGGCCGAATGACATCCGGGTGACGGACCTCGCGCTGAATATCGTGTACGGTTCCGATGCCAACAACAACGTGTGGTCAGGCAGCTACACCAGGAGGTTTGTCACCAAATACAATAGCCGTTTCAACGCGTCGTACGTTACGGGTTCGCACAACTTCAAGACCGGCTTCACCTACGGACGGTACAATCTTGGGCGCCCTGACCGGTACACGGATCTCAACCAGATCAACCAAGCCAGGTCCTACACGTTTCGCAACAGGATTCCGGTATCGGTTACGATCTGGGCGACGCCGTTCGAATTCCTCGAGCATACGACCGGTCTTGGGGTCTTCGCCCAGGACCAGTGGACCCTGGGCAGAGTCACACTCAACCTTGGACTGCGTTACGACTCCATGAACGGAGCCGTACCCGCGCAGAAACTTCCGGCGGGGATTTTTGTACCAGCACGTGACTTTCCGGCGATGACGGATGTGCCCAATTGGAAAAACATCAACCCACGGCTGGGAATGGCCTACAACCTTTTCGGCAACGGCAAGACTGCGCTTAAAGTCGGTTTAGGCCGGTATGTGCCCTACACCGTAACCGCCTCAAACAACCCTGCGGCCAATCAGGCCGCCAGCGCGACGCGGACCTGGGATGATTTTACGTACCCTGTTGGCGACCCTCGGCGAGGGAACTACATTCCCGACTGCGTGCTCGGTGCGAGCATCCCGAGTGCCAATGGGGAATGCGGGCCACTGTCGGACCAGACATTTGGCCAAGTGCGCGCCGGCAATACACGCATTGCAGACGATGCCCAGAGCGGCTTCAACAAACAACTTCACAACTGGCAGGGATCTGTTTCGATTCAGCAGGAGCTGAGGCAAGGCATGGCGCTCAATGTCGGCTATTTCCGCACCTGGTACGGCGGCTTCTTGGTCACGAAGAATGTGGCCGTGACCCCGGCAGACTTCGATTCTTACTGCATCACGGTACCGTCCGATAGCCGGCTGCGCAACGCCGGCGAGAACCTGTGCGGCTTCTACGACATCAAACCGGCGTTATTCGGTGTGACCGACTACCTGCGGACACAAGCATCGAACTTTGGAAAACGGACTGAGGTTTATAACGGCTTCGATATCGCGTTGACCAGCCGGTTCGCACGCGGTGGGCAGTTTTCCGGAGGCGTCAGCGTTGGGCGAACGGTCACCGATGCCTGCGAGATTGTGAAGAAAGCACCCGAAACCTTGTTTAGTGTGGACAATCAGGCACCAACGGGAAATACAATTCCCGGCACGCTGAGTACAGGGACAACCGGCTCCTGGAGTCCCGCCCAATTCTGCCACGTGACCACGCCATGGTCTGCCGGGACGCAGATCAAATTCCTCGCCGTCTACCCGCTGCCGTGGAGCTTCCAGATTAGCGCGACCTACCAGAACATTGCAGGCATCCCGATGACGGCAACCTACCCGGCCCCCAATACGCAGGTCGCAAGCGCGCTCGGCCGCAATCTGGCATCATGCCGGGGTACTCCTGCGTGCAATGCTAACGTCAATATCGAGATGGTTCCACCGAACTCACGTTACGAGGACCGGCTGCAGCAGTTGGACCTTCGATTCACGAGGCTTTTTAAACTTGAACGCGTCAGATTGCGAGGCAATTTCGACATTTACAACGTCTTCAACGCGAACGCTATCCTGTCGGAAAACGCTGGGTACGGCTTACAGTGGCTGACACCCTACGAGGTCATGGGCGGCCGCCTGTTCAAATTCAGCACGCAATTTGAATTCTGACGGCTGAAAAATCGCTAACACCATGGGCACCAATGCCAGGGCGGACGATAGAAGGTCAGGAAACGGCCGCAAAAGATAACTCCCACCCAGCACAGTAATGAAACTCCGCCGGCGATCCTGGCGGGGAAAGGCGCTTCATCTCCGGGACCGGTGGCCGCCACGCGCCGGTACATCGTCAGGTAGAACACGGCGACGTTGAGACCCGCGATCCCCATGAATAACATTTTCATCTGAAAAGCGGGGTTATAGATGTATTGATCTGCTGCACCCGCGAGAAATGTAATTCCGGTCATGACATTCATGGCGTAGCCGAGAACGCCGAACGGTATGAGCCGGTGCAGGGCCGCCACTGGCACGCGCTTCACAAGTCCAATCATTCGCAGGTCGAACAATCCCACCGTACCAATCAAAAGAGACAGGCCAATGAAATGAATGCTCTCACTTGTCCGCCATGCCCACTTGACGTTGTTCATGATGTAAAACAACTGCGTGCCCCTGAGCCAGACTTGCACGGAGTGTACAAACGCATCCACGTTCAGTCTCCTCTACTCTTAATGTCGCGTGAACGATGAATCCAGGTAGATATACGTATAAGCGAGTAAACGGCCCGAGACGACGGCGCCAGCCCAGCAGGCGAGCGACAGGCCAGCCAGGATCTTACCTCTGCCAGACACGGATGTATCATCGACACTCGATTTCTGGATGATGTATTTTCGGATTAACAATGTGTCCACCAGTGCAAGCCCGATCAGGGTCAATTTGAGATAGAAGACCCAGTTGGTCAGTGCCTTCGTTGGGTAAGCGAGTAACAGCAAGACACCCGATACAGCATTCAGCCAGAATCCGAACCGCATGACTGGAACCAGATTTTCCAGTGTGTAGATGGGAACGCGTCGCGCAAAGCCAAAAATACGAAAATCCATTGCGGCATTCGTGCCGGCAACGAGTCCCATACCGACAGCATGTAGCGCGATGATTGTCGGGAATGCCAACATCGAAGGTGACTCGCGGACCCACGTCCCTATGGCGCCCTCTTCGAACAAAATGAAAAAGCCTTTCCAGTCCATTTAGAGAGCGCAGTCTACCCTGTCTGTCTGCGGCCCGCAAGCGCGCTATGCTGGGCCTTACATAAAGAAGGATCCTTTGCCTTTTGTGTTCTTCGTGCACCTTGCGAGACTGCACAGACTGATGCTATACATCGCTCGTCACCCCCATCCCCCGTCCGGATACCACAAACTGATTGGAGGAACTATGAGAGTCTTCATGAGCGTGGCTTTCCCGTGGATGGTGTTTGTTGCCATGACGTCCATTGCCGCAATGGCGCAGACTTCTGGAGTAACCGCCGACCTTGCAGGAACGGTATTCGACCAAACGGGTGCTGTTCTGCCGGGGGTCATGATCACCGTCACCGGAAACTCAACGGGTTTGACGCGCACTGTCGTCAGTGAGGAGAAGGGTTTGTTCCTTGTACAGAACTTGCCTTCCGGAACTTATACCGTGAAGGCGGAGTTCAGCGGGTTCACCACTGTGACCTTGACCAGCGTCACGGTGACGCTTGGACAACGCGTGAACCTGCCGATCCGCATGAGTGTCGGCTCCGTCGCGGAGACGGTGACGGTCACTGAGGAATCGACTCCTGTTGTGGAGACCTCGAAGACCGAGGTCAGCTCACTGGTGAACGAACGGGCTATCAATGACATGCCCATCAACATTCGCAACCCGCTTCAGTTCATTCTGACCACACCGGGAACAACGACGCAGCGAACAACGACAGGCAGCAATTATTCTTTCGGCGGCGGCAGGGCGAGGAACAACAGTTCCAACATCGACGGCGTTGATAACAATGACGACGCCATTCGCGGCTTTATGGCCCAGCCATCACTCGATGCCGTGAAAGAGTTTCAGGTGCTTGCCAGCAACTACTCTGCGGAATTTGGAAGGGCCAGCGGCGGCGTGGTGAATACGATTTTGAAATCCGGTACCAATGACATTAACGGCAGCGCGTTCTACTACATTCGCGATCGTGCGTTCGCAGCCAACAATTTCTTCGTTAACGCGAATCAGGCCAATCCGCCCAACTTTAAGCCGTACTTCCGCCAGCAGCAGTTCGGTGGCGCTCTCGGTGGACCAATCAAGAAAAACAAACTTTTCTTCTTTGGTTCTTACGAGCACTTCCGTACGAACGCGTTCAGCGTGGTCACGATCTCTCAAGCGAATACGGACACCATTAATAACGTTCTCGCGGGGAACTATGCAAGCGTTCCGGGACTCGGCCCCAATTTTCCCCGAGGTATCAAGCTGGGTTATACAAAGATCGGAGGACCTGGCAGCTTTCCAAGAACACAGCGCCGGCACATCACTGTCGAAAAACTCGATTGGCAACCGACGGCAAATGATTCGTTCTATTTCCGGCATCTCTTCAATCGGAACGAGAACGGAACCCCGGGCAGCGCATTAAATGACAACACTCGAAATGCCAACGATTTCAAGGGAGACACGAGCTCGTACGTCGGCTCGTATACGCGGATCATCTCGACTCATACACTGAACGAACTTCGCTACCAGTACGCACCGTCCACCAGCGGAGACATCGTTGATGATCCGATCGGACCCGGAATAAATATTTCCGGCGTGGCGAACATCGGACGCAACCTGAATCAACCTCAGGGTAGGTCGCAACGGCGCAGTCAATTCCTTGATAACGTCAGCTGGCAGACCGGAAAGCATCAGGTCAAGTTTGGCGCGGACATCAATCGGGTCCGGCGTATCAGTTCGCTGCCTGGAACAAACGCTGGCAACCTTGGCGGGTTGGGCGGGGTGTTCACATTCGCCAATCTCGCGGCCTTCCTGGATGGGAATGCAACGAACTTCTTCCAGGGGTTTGGAGCTTCGGGCACAAACCAGCTTTCGTGGAACTACGGTTTCTTCGTTCAAGATAACTTCTTAATCCATCGCTCGCTGACACTGAATGCCGGCGTTCGATATGAGCTTCAAACAAATCCAGATGTGAACAATATCCTTGATCCAACACCGCGCGAAGTTAATCGTGATTCGAACAACTTCGGGCCGCGAATTGGATTGGCCTACAGTCCTGGCAGCAGCGGTAAAACAGTGATACGCGCAGGCTATGGCATCTACTATGATTTGCTCTTCGGCAACATCACGGGAAACCTCGGTCAGTTCAATGGGCTGACGGTCAAAACCCTCACGCTCGTTGGCGCGGACGCGGCGGCTCGTTTCCGGGGCCAAAACTTCGGTTTCCCGGCGGGTGCGTTCCCGAACGTTCCACCCCCGTCCGGACTGGGCAACCAGGTTTGGACCAGCCCCTCGCCCATCCCTGACGCCAGTTTCCCGCCACAGGCGATTACGACCGCCGACCCCGATTTGCCGACGGCGTACAGCCAGCAGGCTCAACTCACCGTCGAACGCCAGGTGGCGCCGAACCTTTCAATCAGCACCATGTACATGTTGAACCGCGGCGTGAAGTACCCTGCGCTTCGGAACGTCAACCTCCCGGCGCCCATCATCATCAACGGCAGGCCAACGTACAACATCAACGCGCGTGCCAGTGAACTGCCGGACCAGCGCATCTCGATTAACAATCGTTTCGAACCCAACGGTTCATCGACCTATCATGCGCTCGCGGTATCCGCTGTGAAGCGATTCAGCCGCAACACGCAGTTCAATGCATCGTGGACGTATTCGCATGCTATCGACTTCATTCCGGACGCCATCTTCGACAACCCCTTTACCCAAAACCAGCTCAATATGCGGGACGATCGTGGCAACTCCCTTCAGGACCAGCGGCACCGTTTCCTTTTCAGCGGCGTTTTCGTTTTGCCGAAGAACGAATCGTTACTGGGAAAGGTTTTCGGGAATTTCAGCCTGGCGCCAATCGCAACTCTTGGTACGGGTGTGTTCTACAACATCACGACGGGAACGGATTCGAACGGTGATGGCCAGACCGGAACGGATCGTCCTCTCGGCGTCGGGCGCAATACGTTCCGGGGTGATTCGACTCTGAACTATGATCTCCGCGTCTCGCGAAACATCGGCGTCGGCGAGAATCGGAAAATACAAGTCATCGCGGAAGGCTTCAATATTTTCAACACGACAAACTTCTCGAATTACAACACAGTCTGGGGGACAGGCGCCTACCCGTCGACACCGAACGCGACATTCGGTACGCCGACCGCATCGGGTGCAAGTCTTGGAGGTGGAGGGATCATCGATGTTCCCGCACGCGTAATTCAGTTCGGTATCCGGTATTCCTTCTGAAAGCAAAAAACTGTCGGCGCAGTCTGTGACCGCGAGGTCACTACGGCTCGCCTCGCAACTGAGGAGTCGTCGCTGGTGGTTTTCGGTTGTGCGTGGCTTGCTCGTAGGCATAGCCAATCTTGAACAGCGTCGGTTCCGCGAAAGGCTTCCCCATAAACTCGATTCCCACTGGTAACCCGTCGGCGGTGAATCCCGCTGGCACGCTCATTGCCGGAAAGCCGAGGATCGGGGCGAGACGCCGGTTGTTGCCGGGGTCTGCCAGATCCGCAAACGATGGGTTGGCCAGAGCGTCGGGGCGAATCACGGCCGGAGGGTAATCGTAGGTGGCATATACCAGCGCGTCGAGGCGATGGTCGGCCATCAGTTGCAGAACGATCTGTCGAGTCTCTTCTCTCAAGAGCAAAACCTTGAGATATCCCGGTTCGTCCATTGTCCTTCCGACGTTAGTTATGAGCCGGGTGGACCGCGACGGCACGACCTTTCCCGTCAGGAGGATTTCGCGCATGGTCTTCGCCGGAGCATTGGGGTGCTTCGCCAGGTAACTATCGATGGCTTGCTCGGTCTCAAAGAGGTTGTCGTCAAACGTCTTCTTCACGCGATCTTTCAAATCGGGGATCGTCAAGGGATCAACCACTTCGGCTCCGAGTCTCTTCACGTCGGCGAGGCCTTTATCGAGGACCGCCTTGACCTTCTTGTACTCGTCCGAGGCGGTGTCGGTCTTGGGATCGAAAGGCTCCCGAATGACTCCGAGTCGCGCGCCTCGCAATCCATCTTTGTTGAGAAAAGCCGTATACGTTGCGGGGACCTGTCCGGCGGCATAGACGGTTACCGGATCGTTGGGATCATAGCCGGCAATCACGTCGAGCAAGAGAGCGGCGTCCTTCACCGTGCGCGCAATCGGCCCCAAGGTGTCCTGGCTGGGCGTCGCCGGCATCATCCCAAACCGGCTCACCAACGGCACGGTCGGCCGTAAACCCACCATGCTGTTGAAGGCAGCCGGTCCACGCACCGACCCGCCGGTATCCTCTCCGATGCCGACAGTGGCAAAGTTGGCCGCGATGCCTGCCCCGGTTCCGCTCGAAGAACCGGATGGGCTGCGCGTCGGATCGTAGGGGTTGCGAACGATGCCGAAGGCGGAACCAAGGTATCCGGCAGCAAATTCCCCCATCGTTGTTTTCGCCAGAATGATGGCTCCAGCCTTCTTCAACTTCGTCGTGATGGTGGCGTCGCGTCGCGGAACGAATTCGCTGAAGATTATGGAGCCGTAAGTCGTCGGCATGTCGCTCGTTTCGACCTGGTCCTTTAGAAGAACGGGAATGCAATGCAAGGGACCTACAGGTCCGGACGAGGCATAGGCTGCATCCAGGCGCTCGGCTTCCTGGAGAGCGCGTGTGTTGACAGTTTGAACGGCGTTCAGGCGCGGTCCCGCTTTGTCGTAAGCCTCGATGCGCTTGAGATAGAGGTTAACGAGTTCGCGACATGTAATCCGTTTGGATTGGAATGCCGCGCGGATATCCTCAATCGTCGTTTCCAACAAATGAAATCCTGCCGGGCTCGCCGAGGCCGCCGGCGTCTGAGCCGCTGCGCCTCTGGCGTTACTGGCCAGGAAAAGGATTAGGATAAGCACCACGCTCATTATCAATCTTGACTCGCGCATTCGATGAACCTCCTCCTTGTCTGTCACTGCTACGCAGGAGTGACCAACGGCAAACCTTTTTTCGCGAATATCAGTGCGAGGAACTTTGCTGGTTTCGTCGCACTCGCATTCCTGCTGACCTCATGCGTGCTGCCGGGCTGCTCATAAAACATTTGTCCGGCGGAGTAGGTGACTTCCTGTTGACCGGAGATTTTCGTGACGACTTCACCTTCGAGAACGTACACGAGTACGAATCCAGGATGGCGGTGCGGGCGTCCCCCGCTTCCCGGCTCTAGATTGATCGTGCTTACGGTCACTTGCCAGTCATCAAGAGTGAGGTTCGGCAGGTCGTGCTCAAACACCGTGCCGTTCGGGACCTGTGTTTGTTGTGCGTTGGCGGTGGGAGCACCAGTAAGTTGCACGAATGGGAGTAACGCGCCAGCGAGTACCTCTCGACGGGTGATCTCCATGTTCCCTCCTGAAGTTTTTTGTGAAGAATAGTGTATTACCAGCCTGCGGACGCACAAAATCCTCCGCATCCGGTTTTAGGAGTCGCGAGAAGTCCGCAAGGGCAAGAACACAAAACTCTCGACATTGATCGGCCACGAGCAGGGTAAACATAATATCCGGCGCTCATCTTGGTATAAACTCCTACAATTTCAAAATAGGGAGGGTTTCATGCGAACACGGATGCGGCTCGTCATCGTTCTGCTACTTGCGATCTGGACCGCGGGCGCGATCGAGGCGCAGATCACCAGTAACCCAATTCCGGCGCCGATTGTGAAACGCGGGCTTGCTGTCGAGATTAAGGATCTTGTGCGCCTTCCAGACACGCGCGGGGTTCGTCCCGCCGATCAGGATGTGTCGCCTGCAGGCTGGGCGCGTGTCAGCTATGTGCGCGATCTTCCCGATGGCCGCCGCTTCGCCAACGACTCGCGCGGCTTCCTCTACCTGATCGGCTCGAACAACCAGCCTCAGGTTTATGCGAACGTCGCCGCGGTCTTTCCGAATGCGGTCTACAACCGGCTGGAGAGTGGATTCATCGGTTTCGTCTTTCATCCGGAGTTTGCGCGAAACGGCCTGTTCTACACGGTGCACGCTGAGCGGGGTCCGGGCAATCCAAAGACGCCCGACTTCATCCCGCCCGGGTTCACGCTGAAAGACGTGACCTACCACAACATCATCACGGAGTGGCATGCAACGAATCCAAAGGCCAACGCTTTCGAGGGAACAAGACGAGAACTGCTTCGTGAGGCCCACGTTGTCGCAAATCTCACGCACCCGATGGGCGCGGTTGAGTTCAACCCGACGGCGAAGCCCGGCGATCCTGACTACGGACTGCTTTACACCAGCGGCAGCGATCACGGATTCAGCAACGGCGGAGGACCGAACGCAAACACCGCCAGCCAGACGCAGCGCCTCGACTCGATCATAACCGCCATTCTGCGTTTCGATCCACGCAGTCCGAAGGTAACGGGCGGCGTGAAGGGCCTTGGCGACTACACGATTCCGATGGCAAACAAATTCGCCTCAGACGGCGACCCGAAAACGCTTGGCGAAATCTACGCCTACGGATTCCGGAACGCCCACAGGCTCTCATGGGACACAGACGGAACCATGTTCGCCTCCGACATTGGGATGAACAACGTCGAGGAAATCAACATCGTCCGCAATGGCGAGAACTACGGCTGGATGAAACGGGAGGGAGTCTGGGAGAACGGCCGGTGGCGCGGCGGCGAGCTCGGCCAACTGTTCCCACTCCCGGCGGACGTGCTGAACGGGCGCGAGAAGGACGGCTTGACCTATCCTGTCGCGATGTACGACCACGACGAGGGACGGTCCGTAACCGACGGGTTCGCATATCACGGCCGGATCGCCGCGCTCCGCGGCAAGTTCGTCTTTGGCGATATCCAAAGCGGACGTGTGTTTGCGGCCGATCTCGCTGAGATGAAGAAGGCGGACGACGGAATCCCTCAAACCGTGGCGTCCATCGAAGAAATCCAGCTGTACGTGCGGGACGCGAGCGGCAATCGGACGAATGTGTCGTTTCAAGAACTCATCGATCGAACAATGGGTGCGAGCATCTCCCGGGCCGATCTGCATATCAGCCGAACCGGCGACGGCGAGCTTCTCCTCACGTCCAGGCAGGATGGGATGATCCGGATGCTCGTTTCAGACTCGAATGCCTCTGCGACGGCACCCACCGGGCGCTGACGAATGCTTGCGGGCTCATAGGTAATCTGTGCACTGAGCCCG
>QHXC01000482.1 GCA_003222815.1 Acidobacteriota bacterium
CATGAGGCCGATTGCTAAAGTCGCTCGCCAAAAACTCGGCATCGAGCTTCACGACCTGCATCTGTACGGGCATTACAAAGCCAAGATTTCGATGGACTACATTTCCAAGCTTGCAAACGGTCCGAACGGTAAGCTCATTCTTGTTACTGCAATCACACCCACTGCGGCTGGGGAAGGAAAAACCACAACGACGGTCGGATTGGGCGATGCCTTGAATCTCCTCGACAAGCGCGCGGTGATCTGCTTGCGAGAGCCGAGTCTTGGTCCCTGCTTTGGAGTGAAGGGAGGCGCCGCCGGTGGGGGATACGCGCAGGTGCTGCCGATGGAGGACATCAACCTCCATTTCACCGGGGATTTTCATGCCATTGCGGCCGCCAATAATTTGTTGGGCGCGATGGTGGACAACCATATCTACTGGGGGAACAGTCTCGGTCTGGATGCACGCCGCATCTCCTGGCGCCGTGCAGTCGACATGAACGATCGGGCGCTCCGCGAGATCAATATCTCTCTTGGCGGTATCGGAAATGGTTTCCCTCGCGAGGATGGATTCGATATCGTTGCGGCCTCGGAAATCATGGCGGTCTTCTGCCTGGCTGAGGACCATGCCGATCTGAAGCGGCGGCTAGGCAATATGATCGTGGGACAGACTCGAGACCGAAAGTACATCCGGGCATCGGATCTCGAGGCGGCAGGCGCGATGACGGCGCTACTCAAAGATGCATTCGCACCCAACCTGGTTCAGACGATCGAGAACAATCCTGCCCTTATACATGGCGGCCCGTTCGCGAATATCGCGCATGGCTGCAACTCCGTCATAGCCACAAAAACGGCGCTGAAGCTGGCCGACTACGTGGTCACGGAAGCCGGCTTCGGAGCCGATCTCGGCGCCGAAAAGTTCATGGACATCAAGTGCCGTAAGGCGGGCCTCCAACCGGACTGCGCAGTGGTTGTTGCCACGATCCGAGCTCTCAAAATGCACGGCGGCGTGCCTAAAGATGCGCTCAGCAAAGAAAACCCGGCTGCCGTTGAAAAGGGGTTCGCGAATCTTGCCCGGCATGTTGAGAATGTACAGAAATTCGGTGTGCCCGTCGTGGTGTGCTTGAACCGATTCAGCTCTGACACGGAAGCTGAAAACGAAACGTTGAAGTCGTTGTGCGGAACGATTGAAGTGGAATGCATCCCAGCAGACCACTGGGCCAGTGGCGGCGCCGGCGCAGCCGATCTTGCCAGGACTATCCTCAAAACGATGGAGACGACGCCGGCGCAATTCAAGCTGCTTTATCCGGATGACATGCCGCTTTGGAAAAAAGCGCAGACCGTGGCACGTGAACTGTACGGCGCCGACGATATTATCGGCGATCAGAAAACGCGCGATCGCTTCAAGGAATTGCAGGAGCAAGGATACGGGCACTTCCCGGTTTGCATCGCGAAAACGCAGTACAGCTTGACCACCGACCCCGACAAGAAAGGCGCCCCGAAACACCACGTGGTTCCCATCCGCGAGGTCCGTTTGTCCGCAGGCGCCGAATTTATTGTCGCCATCTGCGGCGATATTATGACCATGCCCGGATTACCAAGGATCCCGTCGGCCAACAAAATCGACGTGACACAGGACGGGCGAATTGTGGGCTTGTTCTAGCCCGGAAGAGTGCCGTCAACGTCCAGCCGAGGAAGCTACGGTTGGGCGCAGGTCGTCTCGTACAATCAAGCCGCCCTTCATCACAAATTTGACTCGTTCCATCTCGGTGATGTCCGCAAGCGGATTCCCAGAAACTGCGATGATGTCGGCGAACTTGCCTTTTTCGATGCTTCCCACCTGGTTCTCCCATCCATAGTTCAGCATATGGGCGGCGGGAAGATAGGCCGTTTGCAGCGCCTGCGTAGGAGTCATTCCCCACTTTGCGTAGTATTTGAACTGGTCGCCTTGCTTGCCGTGGGGAACGGCCGCCGAAGTCGCGCCGCTGCCAAACACAATCGTGACACCAGCCGCCAGTGCCCTCTTGAAAGCCTGCTCCGCGAGGCGAAAGCGGCTGTTTCTGCCTCCGGTCTCCCGCATATCTTCTTTCTCCAGGGCGATCAAGTCGTCCAGCGTTACGACGAAAGGAAGCTTTTTCTGTAGCAGGATTTTCACGCCTGCGTCATCCAACTCGAGCAGATGATTGGGAGCGTCCACTCCTGCGGTCAGGCAGCTATTCATGCCTTCGCCCCCGTAGGTGTGGCATGCCACTTTCAAACCCAGCCGGTGCGCCTCATCGACGATAGCTTCGACTTCTTCCAGGGTCAGGGACGGACTGGCTACCAAAGTAGCGTCGGGCTTCCACATGTGCATCGTCCCGACAAAGTCCTGGGTCGTGTAGATTTTGACCCAGTCGACGCCATGTAATTTGGTCTCGCGCACGGCAGCACGGGCGAGCCATGGCGAATTGACGTTCTTGTTTTCTGTCAATCCTTCGAGGAAGCGCAATGATTGAGAGTCCGCGTAGTAGTTGGTCGCTCTCTGGTTGAGAGATTGGCCCACGACCTGCATCCGAGGCCCTTGGAGAAGTCCGGCGTTGATGGCGTCGCGAAGGTCAACCGTGTTGAATCCCCCACGCGAGTCCATGTCCAGCACGGTTGTAAAACCGGCATCGAGATCGGTTTGGGCATTCGCCAGGGCAATGAGTGTGCGTTGCGCGGCTGTCTCGCCTCCGGTGTTCACATGAACGTGCGTGTCGATCATGCCCGGCAGCACTGTAGCGGAGCTCAGATCGATGACCTTCGCCTCGCGCGGAATCTGCACCGCGGCGCCGATCTCTGAAATCCGGTCGCCTTTGATCAGCACCACTTGGTTGTTCAGCATGTTTCCCGATTTGGCATCAAACAACCGCCCGGCACGAACGGCGACCACTTGCGTGGACGGCGTAAGGAACTTTCGAGCCTGGGTCTGGGCGCCTTCTTGAGACTTTAGGGAAACAACCGGTCCTCCTGCGATTGCGACAACGAACGCAACGATCAACCTGGCATGCCAACGCATGGAACCCTCCTTTTCGCGATTAATAGTGCGCACCAGCTTAGCAGTATCGGTGAGAAGGGCAAAACAAGAACAGAATGAACGCGGGCTGAAGCTCGCGCCCTGCCGCTTAGAAGGTCAACTTCAGTCCTAGCTGCATCTGGCGGGAAGGACCTGCATTGGAAAGCCGCCCGAAATTGGGTGTGAAAGCAATCCGTCCCGGCGCTCCGACAAAATTGAGGAAGTCGAAAAGGTTGAAGACCTCGATCCGGAATT
>QHXC01000483.1 GCA_003222815.1 Acidobacteriota bacterium
CGGCGTCTACCGCGTGGTGAAGGAGGCCATGGGCGGGACTCTCGCAAAGTTCTCGGTATCCGCGCTCATGTTTGACTACATCCTCACTGGACCGATCAGCGGCGTATCGGCAGGTTTGTACCTCACCGGCCTATTGAACGAACTCCTGCGCTATGCACATCTCAATGTCGAATTGCCGATGAACTGGACGGCTGCATTCTTTGCGGCTCTGGTCACGATCTACTTCTGGTGGGAGAACATCAAAGGCATACCTGAATCCAGTGAGAAGGCCCTGCGCATCATGTACGTGACCACCGTGATGGTAGTCCTGTTGATTATTTGGTGTTCCTACACACTCTGGACGCGGGGTGGTCAGCTTCCGCCCTGGCCTCACCTTTCGAATCTGGTCTACTCAAAGGACGCGCTGGGCTGGCTGCGGAACACGTCGCTGCCATATACGGTCGGACTCATCGGCATTTTGATTGGCCTGGGTCACTCTGTTCTCGCCATGAGCGGCGAAGAAACGATGGCTCAGGTTTACCGCGAGATCGAACACCCCAAACTGCGCAATCTGGAAAAAGCCGGCCTCGTCATTTTTGCTTATAGCTTGATCTTCACGGCGGGCGTGGCGTTTTTCGCTGTCGTGATCATTCCGGATTCGGTGCGCGGCAATTTCTTCGACAATCCGATCGGCGGCCTGGCCATGTACCTTGCCGGACCTTTGTCAGTGCGGCTTGTGTTCCGCGCTTTCGTCGTGGTGGTCGGCGTCTTGATGCTGGCAGGGGCAGTCAATACTTCCATCGTAGGTTCGAACGGAGTGTTGAACAGAGTTTCCGAAGACGGAATTCTTCCCCACTGGTTCCGGAACCCGCATCGCCGTTTCGGGACGTCCCATCGCATCCTGAACCTGGTTGTTGGCCTTCAGCTCTTCACGATTCTCCTGAGCCGAGGAAATATTTTTCTGCTGGGCGAGGCTTATGCTTTTGGTGTGATGTGGAGCTTCGCCATGAAAAGTCTGGCCGTGTTTGTGCTGCGCTATAAACAACCCGGCGAGTGCGGATTCCGCGTGCCTTTGAACCTGAAGTTCGGGAAGCTGGAGATTCCCATCGGGCTTAGCCTGGTGACGATCACTCTGTTTGCGTTATGCGTCATTAATCTCTTTACCAAGCAAGTCGCCACGCTTTCGGGAGTTGCTTTCACCATCATCTTCTTCATCATTTTCACTACAACCGAGAGGGTGACTCGAAAGCGAGCGACGGCTCATGCCGAACTCGACCAGTTCAATTTAGAGCCTCGTGAAGATCTGACTCCGGAGGCGCTCCACGTTCGGCCAGGTAATATCCTGGTGATGGTCCGCAATTACAACACGCTTCATAACCTGGACGCAGTCCTCAACCGCGTGGATACTCATAGACAGGATGTCGTGGCCCTTCACCTCCGATTTCTGGCGCGTTCGGGTGCAGGCGAGTACGAGTTGTCGCCGGACCAGCTTTTCAGTCTTCACGAACAAGAACTCTTTACGCGCGCCCTCGGCCTCGCCGAGAAGAAGGGCAAGACCATTCACCTGGCCGTCGCTGCGGCTACAGAAAAATGGGATGCCATTTTGCGCGCTGCCCAGGGCCTGCACTCCTCCACTGTGGTTGGAGATCCATTTCCCAAGCGGTCAGGAACATATTTTCTACCTGGGCCCGCATGCGCCGCGACTCACTTCCAAGGAGATTGATCTCTTGCACGGAATCTGGCTCGAACTGAGTAGCGAGGTTGCCCCTGAGGAGATCCATCACCATGACGTGGTCCATTTCGCTCTGGAAGAACTCCGTCGGGAACTCAGCAATGCCAGGCGTCAGGAAATCCTGCACGGATTGCGCCGGCACCTCCAGGAAATAGAGGATCGACGCGGCGGGCCCGACATCGAAGAAATGAAAGTTCGCGATCTCCCTTTGACGCGCGGCTAGAAAAGTCGTGTAATCAGAGATTCGACTGAGAGTCTTTAATCACTTTTCTTCAGAACACAGAGGAGGACGTTATGCCACTTCGATTGGGGGCGATTGCGCCCGATTTCACGGCGGAGACGACAGAGGGCAGGATCAAGTTTCACGACTGGATCGGTGACAAGTGGGCCATGTTGTTCTCGCACCCGAAGGACTTCACTCCCGTCTGCACGACCGAGCTTGGCTATGTCGCGAAGCTCAAATCCGAGTTCGACAAACGGAACGTGAAGGTCATCGGTTTGAGTGTGGATTCGGTTGATGATCACAAGAAGTGGTCCAGGGACATCGAGGAAACACAGGGGGCCGCGCCGAACTACCCGATGATCGGCGATCCTGAGCTCCAGGTAGCGAAACTGTATGACATGCTTCCCGCGGAAACCACGGGCGCTGCAGCAGGACGTACGGCGGCCGATAACGCCACGGTTCGGAATGTCTATATCATCGGACCGGACAAGAAGATCAAACTGATCATCACCTATCCGATGACCACGGGACGCAATTTCGACGAGATTCTTCGCGTCATCGATTCGATCCAGTTGACCGCCGCGCATAAAGTGGCGACGCCTGCGAACTGGAGGAACGGTGGCGATTGCATTATCGTTCCGGCGGTTTCCGACGAAGAGGCAAAGTCGAAGTACCCTCAGGGTTGGAAAACGCTGAAGCCGTATCTGCGTCTTGTCAAACAGCCTAAATGAGCAGGATTGCGGGTGGTTCGTTCAAGAAAATCAATCTCTTGATCAGCACCACCCCGGCGCTTCGCGCCACCCCTCCTCATCTGAGGGGCTTTGCACAAAAAGTCGGGAACGGCCACGTGACTTTTTATGCAAGCCGCAAGGAGGGGAATACGTTTTTGTTCACCAGCGTCCAGCACGAGCCGCGGCTAAGAAATTTGTCAGTACGAGTGTGCTGCATTACGCCGATCCGAGCGATGTTTTTAGAGTGGAGAGAACAGCTCTGCTCGGCTAGGATGTTTCAATGAACTCCGCTTCGATAAGGTCCAACTGTCCAATACTGGAGAACATTGTCATGAAGGTCAGACTCGCTATCTTCGTTGCCGGCGTCAGCCTTGCAGCCGTTGTGCCGCTGCTCGCGCACCATTCATTTGCAGCGGAGTTTGACGCAAGCAAGGCAGTCCGTGTGACGGGTACCCTCACCAAGATTGAATGGACGAATCCGCATACATACTTCTACGTTGATGTGAAAGAGGACAACGGAAGCGTCGTGAAATGGAGCTGTGAAGCGGGTTCCCCAGGGGCGCTCTCCCGGCGGGGGTTCAAGCGTGGCGACCTCAAATTAGGAGACGCGATCGTCGTCGATGGCTATCGCGCTAAAGACGGCTCGCGTTTGATTGATGCGAGACGGGTGACGCTGCCCGACGGACGGATTGTATCCGGCGCATCCGCAGGCGATGGCGGTCCCGGTGATACCGGCCGGAATCCGTAGCGAACCCCAATCTGTCCAATAGGAGATTCATCAGTGGTGAGAAAGAACCATTTTTTCCGGCTGTCGGTAGCGGCGGTAATTCTCGCGACGTTCGCCCTAACCCCTGCGGCGGTCTTCGGACAAGGGGACAGCAGCTTGACCGCGGTAGATGTTAAGTCTGCCAAACCAAAGCCGGCTCCTCGAACAGCAGACGGGCATCCCGACTTGAGTGGATATTGGAAAGGTACGCGTGACACGGTACCCGTTGGGAATATCGCCAAGGATCTTCCAGGATTGAAGTTGCCACTGACGCCCGCCGGCGAGGCGGCGCTGCAGCATAACCTTACAGCGACCATTGATCCGGAGAGCCTGTGCATCATTGGCGGGATCCCGCGGCACAATGCCAGTGGTCTGCCCTTCGAAGTTCTGCAGGGAGCCAAGAAAATCGCGTTTCTTTACTGGTACAGCTACTATCGTTTGATACCAGTCGATCCCAAGCGCAAACATTCGGACGACCCCGACCCGTCCTTCTTCGGAGAGGAGATTGGCCATTGGGAAGGAGACACATTCGTGATCGACTCGATTGGGTTCAAGGACGAGAAAGTCTGGATTGACGAGAACGCAAATCCCCACAGTGACGCACTGCACGTTGTGGAGCGCTGGACGAGGCCGGACGCGGACCACATTCACGTCGAAACGCTGATCGAGGACCCGAAGTTTTTCACCAGGCCTTTCAAGTACTCGAGGACGTGGGTAGCCGGGAAACCCGACGAAGAGGTTCAGGAATACTCGTGCAGTGAAAACAACGTGGACAAAGACCATCTTGGGTTTGGACCCGGACCCATCCGGCCCGATGGAACACGCGGCTATCTCGATCCGGCGCCCCTTCCGCCGCCAATCCAGAAATCCCCAGCGCCGGTGAAATAGTCAGGAGCATCTCTGCCCGGCGCGCTTTCACCGACTTATGCACGGACTTGCACTGTTTTCGCTGACGGGGAAAGTTGCTGTCGTGACCGGCAGCAGCCGAGGCATCGGCCGGGCGATCGCTGAGGGGCTGGCAAGTGCAGGTGCAGCGGTAACGGTGAATGGCCGGAATCCGGAAGTAACGCAGACGGTTGCCGACGCGATTGCTGCTGCCGGAGGCAAAAGCCTTGCGGTACCTTCGGACGTCAGCAAGGCTGCGGACGTCGAACGTCTGATACACACTACCGTCGAAACATTCGGGCGCCTCGACATCCTCGTCAACAATGCCGGCATCTCTCCGCACTATAAGCCGGCCGAGACGATGACCGAAGCCGAGTGGGACGAGATCATCGCCGTCAACCTCAAAAGTGTTTTTCTGTGCTGCCAGACTGCCGGGCGCGTGCTGATTCCCCAAAAGTCAGGCCGGATCATCAACATTAGTTCGATCGGCGGCCAAGTCGCTCTTCCCCGGCTGCTTGCGTACTGCGCAGCGAAGGGCGCCATCAATGAGCTCACTCGGGTGCTTGCAGTGGAATGGGCGCCGCATCACGTTTTGGTCAATGCAATCTCACCCGGGTATGTCGAGACGGATCTGACCAAAGGCTTGAATGAAAACCCAACGCGCCGGCCAGATGCTGGTCGTCGATGGCGGCTGGCTGGCACTGTAGGCGCGGTATTCCCCGCGTCTCACGCCCGCAAACCCCTGTTATCCTTATCTGCTATGACGCCGACAGATCCACGCCCACTGAGCATTCAACATCACCCATCCCCGAACTTTGACGAAAGACCTGTTGGTGTCACCGTCGACACGGTTGTGCTTCATGCCACCGTCTTGAACACTCTTGATCAAGTGATAAAACATTTTGCTGACCCACAAAGCAAAGTTTCATCTCACTACACGATAGATCGCAATGGGACGATCGCTTCACATGTTCCAGAAGATAGACGTGCCTGGCATGCCGGACGATCAAAGATGAAAGATGGCCGTGTCGACGTCAATGATTTCTCCATCGGCATTGAGCTTGTCAATTTGAATGATGGAACAGACCCTTTTCCTGAGCTACAGATTGAAGCCATGCGCGATCTCATAAAAACGATTATTGGCCGACACCCTATTAAACACATCGTTCCTCACTATGAGTGCGCCGACCCGCCAGGGCGAAAGTCTGATCCAATCGGATTTGATCACGCTTGGATTAAGGGCCTTCTTCATGATTGATCTGCCAGCAGTCGTGCGCTACACCACGCGAACCTTATTTTTGCCATCCACGCTCGCGTTGATGGCCTAATATATGCGAATGGAAGTCCGGCTGTTTTCCAACTCAAGTCGCCCGGGTGTAGGCTTGAAGCCGCGTCGCGAGAGTCAGCGGCCTCTCCTGCCGCAGCACGCGCGCCACTGCCCTGTACTGGAGGCCGGGAGCGCTCTTGGATTTCTGGTCTATCCCCCGCTCGAGCCGAATGAATCGTTTCACATCGAGTACCAAGGGGACGGACGGTACCAATTTATCTATTGCTTGAGCACTCCTGGAGGGAAATGGGAGGCGATCTTCTCCGTCACGGTGGTGCTTCCGGTGGGAAGCATCGGAATGATGAAGGAAGAGGTTGCGTTCATGAACCGGCAACCGTCGATATCTCGGGAAACCGCCGTGAGCATAGCGCGAGCATTTATCGTTCCCGAGGACCTCGGCACGCCGCCGGGCGCGATCTCACTCCGCGGCGCGACGAACTTCCAGACGCCCGCTGGCTGGGACACCGTGTACACGCCGATCTTCAACATGATCGAGCGGCCGGTTGCTCCCATGCTGGTTGTCCGGGTCGAGACGGATTGGTACCCGCACGAAACCGAGTTCCGTTACGTCCTCCAGCCGGGGGAAGGAATTCCCGGAGCCTATAATCTGCCTATCGGACAGGTTTTCTTCGTACCACGCGAAGAGATTACCGTGCGCGATTGCAGCGAGGAGGAGCTGGCGGCGATCCGCCGGTCCAGGGAAGAATACTTTCGCGAGAAAGCCGCCTTAAAGGTCATGACCCCCTATGGACTTCAATACAGTCCTCACTATCTCCGCCAAAGCCGTTCGCAGAAACCGTAGGGAGTTGTCATTGGCGAACCACAAAGACAAAAGCGCCGATATTGCGAACGTGGCGCCCCGATATAAAGGAGATTGTGCGATGCTGAAGCCGCTGCGGCATTCCTCCCCACGATCGTCCCATCACGGGCGGATGGCACTGGTATTCTTGCTCGTCCTGACGCCTGGCATGCTTTTGGCGCAGCAAAAGCCGCTGCACCTCAACCCAGTCATCGCAAAACTGGCGGAGGGCAGAACGGTCTATGGACTCAACACCGGTGATCTGTCCCTTGCGTACGCTCGTGAGGTCGCGCGCGCGCCGGTCGACTTTGTGTACGCGGATCTGGAGCACAACCCGTTGGATTTCCCCGCGCTTCACTTGTTCCTGATGGGAATGACCGATAGGGCGATGGTTCTCCAGAAGGGCAACCTGCAGCCGAATGTCGCGTTGTTCGCGCGCTTTCCGCCCGAGGCCGATCAGTCGCAGTGGGTCGTTAAGCAGGCGCTGGACATCGGGCTGCACGGCGTCATTTTCAATGGCGTCGACACGAGAGAGCAGGCGATGATCGCCGTCAAGAGCATGCGGTACCCGCAACTGAAAGGCTCGAAATACTACGAGCCCAACGGCACACGCGGCGCCGGTCCGGGAAACGCCACGTGGATCTGGGGGATCAGTGGGGATGAGTACGAACGGCATGCCGACCTGTGGCCGCTCAATCCCGAAGGTGACTTGCTGGCGATCCTTATGATCGAATCGGTGGAAGGTTTGCAGAACCTCGATGCCATCGCGTCGACGCCGGGCGTGGGCGCGCTCTTCCTCGGTGCCGGCAACGATTTGACACACTCGATGGGTGTTCGCCCCGGTTCGCCGGAGGTGGAGGCCGGATTCCAGAAGGTTTTGAGTGCGTGTAAGGCTCACCAGGTCGCGTGCGCTATTACCGCCAACAACGGGAATGACGTGGCGAAACGGGTCAGGGAAGGATGGAACATCATTCGCTCGACCGTGCCCGCGATCAACGCCGGGCGAGCACTCCTGGGAGAGAAGTAGGCGCGAGCCGAACGCGGGCTAAAGCCCGCGTTCGGATCATTCTGTGTCCCCGGACGT
>QHXC01000484.1 GCA_003222815.1 Acidobacteriota bacterium
CAGAGAGATAACCGTACGTAACCGACTTCCCAGGGTATCGTGCGTGGAAAGGGGCCGGGAGCATAAGGTCAACAACGACCGATTCTGATCTGAAAAAGGTACCGGGAAATCAAACGCTTTTTATTTCGGTGCCCTCAAGGTTCGGAGCTCGGAGCGGGACCATGCCGCAGAGGCACGTCCTTCAGCAGGGCGTTCAATGCGATCATGCAGATCATCAGGATCGCGCTTGTTAGAAAGATCAACTGTATTCCGCCAAGCAGAGCGGTCCGCACATTCCCGTACAACGCCTGCAATAGATGCGGCCCATTTTCATACCGGCTGAAGATGGCTTCCAATTGGGGGCGCATGTGCGGCAATAACAGGGGATTCGAAAATGCACTCAGCGCTTCCTGTGGCGTGCCGGTGGGCAGCGGCGCCGTTGCAGTGGGGAAATGTTGCGACATGCGATTAACCGTAAACCGTTTAACGTTTCCTGTCAATTGGACGAACAGCTTCGGTCCGACCTTAACGCACGTTGAAATGCATCGGTTATTTCGCAAAGCTTTTGAGGACTCGGTTACCGGGTCGCAATATATTTCACTTGCATCTCACGTGAAACTGCACTGAAATGCTCAAAGAACGCCCGAGTGCGACGGCAGGGCGGCCTAAGAAGGAGCAGGCATGTTAGTTAAGAAATCCAGGATTGATAATTTTGACGACTGGGTGGATGTTTTTCATCAATGGCACGACGACATCGGTTATCCGACGGAACTAATCGGAAAGGACTATCACTTTGAGACGAAACTGGGAGACATCGAGAGCAATGAGATCGAGTTTGGGCACTTTGCCGGGCAGTCCAAATGGGAAAGACTAACCGACATTCCGGATCAACGCATCCGGGATGCTTTGGCGCATCTGATCGAGTACCAGGGAGACACCGAGTTTGCCTCGGTAGAGCAACAAAAGAACTTGTTGGAACGGGCGCCAACCCAGTTTGACTTGGAAAACATTATTCGGATCAACCGGGAAGAGATGCGGCACGGCTGGCAGATGAGCTACGTGCTGGTGACCCACTTCGGAGAGTCCGGCAAACGCCAGGCCCAGAGGCTGCTGGAACGCCGAGCAACCGAAAATACACGCTTGCTCGGTTCTTTCAATGAGCCGGTCCTAAACTGGCTCGATTTCTTTACCTATACCTCTTTTATCGATCGCGATGGCAAGTATCAACTCAACATGCTTAGCCGCAGCGCTTTTGCGCCGCTGGGCCGCAGCATGCTCCCGATGCTGAAAGAAGAGGCGTATCACTTGGCGCAAGGGAATATCGGCTTGATGCGGATTGTCAAGGCTGGAAGGATTCCCACGACCATCATCCAAAGATACTTCAACAAATGGCTTTCCACCGCCTTCGATCTATTCGGCCAGGACGAGTCATCTACCGCCCACTGGGCCTACATCTGGGGCTTGAAGGGACGCTATGACGAGCACTTGTTTGAGGAGCCGGCGGATATGTCGAAGCTGAACGAGCTATCGCGTTCGACGTTCTTCAAAGAAGTCAGTTCGCTGGTGGACGCCTTGAACCGCCACATTCCCAAGGATCAGCCAAAGCTGCGGATTCCCGATGACAAGTTCAGGAGAAGCATTGGCGCCTATGCGGGGATGACGTACAGCGTCGACGGCAAATTGCTTTCCCAGGAAGACTACGAAAAGCATCTGAAGGAGGTCATGCCTTCGGCCGCCGACGATGAGTTTGTGATCAATCTGGAGAAAGAGAAGGGTTGGATTCTCGATCCCCCACAGAAGTAGTTTCGCCGGCGGCAATACCATAAGCCCGTGCCATCACAACGATGGGATGGACCGGTTTCTTTCCAGTCCCTTGATGGACTTGGACCGCCGACAGCGGGCAATCGGTGACGGTGCAGGCGGCACCCGCTTTTAGGAACTTGAATAGCGGCTTGCCCACCTTCATCGACGCTTCGAAGTTTTCCTTCTTCACGCTCCAACTTCCGTCATGCCCGCTACAGCACTGCATGCGTGAGATTTCAGCGCCCGGAATGAGCTGCATCAATTCCTGCGCTTTGAAGCCGATGTTCTGCGCTTTGAGGTGGCAGGGCTGATGGTATCGGATTTTGCCGATTTCATGTGAAAACCCCAAATCCAGTCTGCCTCTCTCGTGGACCGTTACCAGATATTCGGACAGATCATAGGTGTTTTCGGCGATCAGCCTGGAATCGCCGGTCGGCAAGAATCGCGGGTAGTCTTGCTTCAGCATGTAGCTGCAGCTCGCACTCGGCACCACGATTTTATACCCCTGCCGGACGGCTTGGCTCAGGGCGGCTACGTTCGACTCGATTTTCTTTCTGGCTCGATCCACCAGGCCCCCATCCAGAAACGGCAGGCCGCAGCATTGCTGCTCTGGGATGAGGCACTCGATCCCGTTTTTTTGAAACACAGCGACGGCGGCTTTGCCGATCTCTGGTTCATTGTAGTTGACCGTGCAAGTATAAAAGAGCGCCACCTTTTCCTCTCCCTTGCCCTTCGGGGGAGCAGGGCGTTTGCGAGCCCACTTCGCGAACGTCGCTGCATGAAAGGTGGGAAGCAATCGATCCCGGTGGACGCCCAAAGACTTTTCCATCAAACCGCGCAGAAAAGAGTTCTGATTCGCCCAGTTGACGAGCGGCGCCGCCCAACTAGCCAGGCCTCCCACGCGGTCTGTGTCTCCGAATATTCTGTCGGCGAAGCGGGTTCCTCCCTGCCTGGCGTCCACCAGGTGGGCCCTCATTATCGTCCTCGGGAAATCGACGTCCCACTCGTGCGGAGGTACATACGGGCAGATTGTGTAGCAAAGCTTGCACTGATAGCAGAGATCCACAACCTGTTTCAACTGTTCATCCTTAAGCGCGTCCGGCTCGCCGAAGTTTTCGTCCATCAACCGGAACAGGTCCACAAAAGACGGACAGAGCGTGTGACAGAGCGTGCACCCATAGCAGATGTCAAATACCCGCGAAACTTCCTTTCGTGTCGCTTGCCGGTCCCAGAACTCCGATGAGTTAAGGTCAAAGTTCATTATTCTTGCCTCTGCCGGAGAGCCGCGCAAATCATGCGCACCGCTTCCGGCACTCGGAGGGAATTGGTGTCGACTATCTGCGCGGCTTCGGAATAGAGTGCTGAGCGAAGCGACAACATGGATCGCAATTCGGCCATCGCAGAAGTACGATTTGCCATCGGGCGCGTGTCGCCTTGTCCCAGAACGCGCTTCCAATGATTTTCCGGGCTGGCCTTCAGCCATACCGTGTGCGTGCGGCGTTTCAGCAGTTGCCAGGTTTCGGGATCGGTGACGATCGATCCAAGGTTTGTGTCTCTTTCAATTAAGGTATCCAATTCGAGAAAGCGGACGCCCAAACGCTTCGCGAGAGCCTTGCCGATGGTGGATTTCCCGGCTCCCCGCAGTCCCACGAGCGCGACGACGCGTTTCTGCTCCCCATCGGTAGACATGAGCGACACGATCGGAATGTCCAAAGCGTTTGCAACATCCACAAGCCGCGCCACAGAGATGTTGCCTTTTCCCGCCTCAAGATCCCACAAGAACCTTGATGAGACACCCGATCGCTCTGCGATTTCCCTTAAGGTCCAGCCCATGCTAGTGCGCCGGGCACGAACCCGTCTGCCGATCTGATAAAGTATAGGCGCATGCTCCATTGCGTTGCACTATACTGCATGTTGACAGCCTTCTGTACCGGCAAATATGCTACCGGTTTCACATTCCAGACAATTATAAAGAGAGGAAAGCCATGGCCAAAATGTTCATCGCTGGAGAG
>QHXC01000485.1 GCA_003222815.1 Acidobacteriota bacterium
CGGATTCTTCAAAATCGTGAGTCCGTCTTACTTCACTTCCCTGCGGCTTCAGATGCTCCGGGGACGCGCTCTTTCGGATCACGACACGAAGAGTGCGCCACCAGTACTCGTGATCAATGAACGCCTTGCCAAGCGCGAGTTTCCGGACAAGGATCCCATCGGCCAGCGCATCCTAATCCAGGAAATCGTTCCCGGAAAAACCGAGCTCGGCCCGGACATTGCGTGGCAAGTAGTTGGGGTGGTTCATGACGAGAGAGTGAACGGCGTTGCTGATGAACGCAGCGCCGGTGTTTACGTTTCTAACGAACAAACTCCGGCGTATTTCATGACGCTCAGCGTCCGTGCGGATGTGGCGCCGCTGACACTCCAAAAGGCGATCGCAGCCTCGATTCACCGTGTGAACAAGGATCAAGCGCTGACGGATATCCGGACGTTGGATGAGATCAAGGATCAGGCGATGGCCCAAAACCGTCTCCAGTCTGTCCTGCTTGGCATCTTCGCGATTCTCGCTCTCGTGTTGTCGGCTATTGGCATTTACGGAGTCATTTCTTATTCAGTCGCCCAGCGGACACAGGAACTTGGGATTCGCGCCGCTCTCGGGGCGACCGAACGAAGCCTGCTTCGGCTGGTGCTGAGCCGCGGTTTGATACTTACTCTGACCGGACTGGGGCTTGGGGTGGGCGGGGCGTTAGCACTAACTCGACTGATGGCGAGCCTTCTCTACAACATTGGCGCCCGCGATCCGATGACAATGGTTGCCGTCGCCGCTGTGCTCCTCGCTGTCGCGGCGTGCGCTTGTTATGTGCCCGCTCGCCGCGCCACAAAAGTAGATCCGTTGGTGGCGTTGCGTTACGAATGACTGAAAACGCAACGAATCTGACTTTCGAGAACTGGGTCCAAGAAGGAAGTGCGCGAGGCGGCCACTGAACTGGAGGAGACAAGACAACGTGATGGCCTAGCGCCGTGCCCCTTCGTCAACAACGAATACAACGTAAACGGCGTTAGGAGGAACTGGCCGCGTGGCAATTCCCACCGTCGCTTCAAGGTATCCCTTCGCAGCGAGGATGGCCTTCAGAACTTCCGCTGTTTCTGTCGCCTTCGCCAGAGAATAGGGCGACTCAGGAGTAAGCCCTTTCTGTGACTGGCGGAGCGTTTGCTGAATTTCATTTATGGTCGCCGAGTGGACGCCTTTGTATTCGACCGCGTGTACCAACGGTTTTTCTTTGACAGAGAAAACGATAATCGTTCCACCACTGGCACTTTCGTCTGCAGTTTAGAGTGGATATGATCCGTTGGGATGCGGCGGTTACCGCGAATTTGAACGCCCTCAACTGTTACACCAGCCTGCCGAGTTATCGCCTCTTCCGCCGCTGCCTTCTTAAGCTCAATTAAACGAAGATCGCCGGTGCCAGAAACATTAGGTCGAGGAGAAACCTGCCCCGCGGGGCTAACCGACGCTAGGCGGACGTGGGCCAGTGTTCCGGTGGCCAAAACAACCGATAAAATTGTGCAGACCACGATAGTGACGGCCATACGCAAGCGGGAAATCTTTGGCGCCTGAATGCTCTGCAGGATTTTCTGGATGCGCTGCGGGAGGAAATAGCCGGGCATCGCCATACCCAAAACCCTGACACGTTTGCGTGGGCCCATCACTGAGCGCGCGAGATCCAGCAAGTATTCGGAATAGTCGCGTGGATCATGCCCACGCTCGAGCACGGCAATGTCACACGCTTCTTCCGACAAAGCCGCGAGCCTGCGCTCTAGCCACCAGGCGAGAGGATGAAACCAGAACACCGCACGGTTGAGGAGTGCCAGCCATTGAAACAGAGGATCGTGCCGGCAGGCGTGTTCGTTCTCATGCGCCAACACGGCATCGAGCTTTGCTTGCGGCCATTCGCTCCATCCGTCTGGCAAGATCGTGACAGCTTGCAGCCATCCTACAGTGATTGGGCTCAGACATGACGAACTGGTAAGACGCCCCCTTTCGCGCCGGGCCTGATACATGAGCCGATACGCGCCGACTGTACCCAACGCCAGCCGAAGCAGCAATACGCAGACACCCAAGAGGTAAATGCCCAGCATGAACTGTCGCCAATTCATGGCTTGAGGTTTCGCATCACCCTTCGAAATCGCCAATGGACGATTATTCGTTTGCGTGATAAAGACTGGAGCTGTCTCAGCCGAGACAGTACCTGTGAGTTCGGTCTGTTGCGGTATGGGCGACAAGACACGGATGGGGACCTGATATCCGAAAGCCGTCCAGAGGGGAAGCATCAGCATGGACAGCACGACGCCTGTCCAGGCTTGGTGCCGCGCGACAACATTCTTGATTCGCATGACCGACAGTGCGACTGCCGTACCTGTCGCGATCAAAATCGCTCGGACTGCGCATTCGAGCAATAGTTGTTCCATGGTTATTTTCCTTTTTTCTTCTGAGTACGGACGAATTCCTCCAGGCGGCTCATTTCAGATTTGCTCAACATCTTGGCATCGACCATCCCGCTGACAAGCTCTTCAACGGACCCCTGACAAAAACGGTCGATGATCTGACGCACCGCACGAGCGGCCAGGCTGCGCGGTCGTTCTGTTGCCCGATATACATAAGCGCGTCCCTCGCTGTCATGCTGCAGGTATCCTTTTTGTTCAAGCCGCCGCAGCAAGGTGCGAATCGTCGTTTCCTTGAGGTCGCGATTGCGAGATACAACCTCATAGACGGCTTCAACCGAACATGGCTCGGAATCCCACACGACCCGCATCACCGCATTTTCCAAATCGGTTAGTGGAATCCGAACTCGCGCCCCTGATTTATTACGACGTGTCATGGTACAAGTCGTACCACATAGCGCGGTTTAAATCAATGAATTTGTCTTCCGATAATGCTCCTTAGATCTGCGACCCAACTCCTCAGAAGTCCGATTGTGTTCCACGGGCGTGATGATCGATCATCACTCGTCGTTCGAGATACCGATAGTTCCAAAAATCGTGGAGGAGTCCACGAAGTGCGCGTCGTGCGCTTTCAAGCGTTGCTCTATGGAGTCGATAGAAATGACTCGTTCGAAGACAGCGGCATCTGAGGAGAGGTTTCAGGATCTTCGTCCGTTGCGAAGTGAGGCGGAACGACTGTTGTTCGTCGAGAAGCGCCTGGACACTATTGGTCTAGCGGGAGTTTACTGAGAATTGAGAAAGAGGGCGGGCAAGTATTGTGGAACGTAAGATTTAGACGCGGCGAGTTGTCTTACCTAGATTTTGGTTTTCCCAGTTCATCCAAACCGAGCGTTTTGGCCAATTGTAGTTGTGGAAAAGTTTGTTTGGATCGGACAACGGCGGCGCGCTGGGGCCCCTTGTCTCCTTGTGGTGGATAGAGCAGAACGAATTGCTGGATCTGTCGCAGTTCGTCCAGCAGTTGTTCCATGGACAGCCCGGGCCAAGCCGCCTGAGCTTGCTTGTGGATGTACTTGAGTAGAGAGATACCCAGCATGCAATAGAAGGCGTGAATGCGGATCTTGCTATCGGTCCAGTGATACATCGGTCCCCATCCGAGCCACTCCCCATCTTTGAGCCCGCGGAAAACCTGCTCGACTTGCTGCTGACCCGAATATCCGCTCACGACTTGTTCGGCGGTCCAATCCATACGATCGGTCAGTAATACGGTGCGGCCCAAACGATGAGTCAGGAGTTTCTGGAAAGCGGCATGATTGAAATCGAACTGTAAATGCCAACGCCCATTTTCCGAATCGAGCGTCCATTGGATCAGATCTTCCAGGAATTGGGATGACAATAGCCAACGCTGAATCTTCTTGCGGATCTGTACTTCTTTGGAACGGCAACCGGGTTTGGCCAGATCCATCGACAAGCGCCGGAGCGACTGAAGCACTTTGGCGAGACTGGTCGTGATGCTATGCAGTTGTTCACTGGCGAAAGAAGCGGAGTACTTCAGCACGCACAGATATTCTTCGCCGTGAACGATGGCGCGCTCGGCAACGGCATGAACTCCGGGTTGATCACTGCTACAGAGCGGCAGTTTTTCGATCTCGCGTTCGCGGAGCTCGGCGGGCGCCTGATTCCAAGGCAATGCGGAAATCCAGCCCACTCCCGCTTTCTTCAGTAATAGCGTATTGTCCAGCGCAGCGGTGCCTTTATCAAAAACGAGCGTGACGGAAGAGCGTTCAATCTGATTGTGGTCCAGCATCTTCACAATCCGCTCTAATGCTTTGGGCAACTCCTCGGCATCGGCGACATTGCCGGCATAAACGTGATGGCACAAACTG
>QHXC01000486.1 GCA_003222815.1 Acidobacteriota bacterium
TTGACGAATCGGACGGAACTGATTTTCACCAGTGGCAGTCGAGAGGCCGGATCCGAATAAATTCGAAATTCGTAGTTCGAAATAGATTCTGGAATTATTGTAACAGACGAACCGGATTCAGCCTACTTCCTAATGCATGATCGATTCCTGCTGAAGGTCCCCCTCTGCGCTGGGCCTGGACTGGAAAGGAATCGCTTCTGCGGTTTCCTCCAGCAAAGGCGTCAGTGCCTGCGTCAATGCAATTTTCAGAACTTCATCCATGCTTTCGACGAAATGTAGTGTGAATTCATCCTTAATGTTCGCCGGAACATCGGCGAGATCCTTTTGGTTGTCCTTTGGAAGAATCACGGTCCGAATTCCGACGCGATGTGCGGCCAACAATTTTTCTTTAACTCCTCCGATCGGCAGAACCTTGCCGCGGAGCGTGATCTCCCCCGTCATCGCCACGTCGCATCTCACGGGGATCAGCGTGAGAGCGCTCACGAGGGAAGTTGCCATGGTGATACCCGCTGACGGACCATCTTTCGGAATTGCACCCTCGGGAACGTGGATATGGAGGTCGAGCCGCCGGTAAAAATCTTTGGGAATTCCAAACAGATGAGCCCGAGACCGCACATAGCTCATTGCAGCCTGGGCGGATTCTTGCATAACGTCACCGAGTTTACCGGTCAGCGTCAACTTACCCTTACCCTCCATCAAGGTCGCTTCCGTAGCAAGTATTTCGCCGCCGACCTCGGTCCATGCAAGACCGGTTACGAATCCAACTTCATTCTGCGATTCGTGACGGTCGGAACGGTACTTCGGAATACCGGCGTAGTCAACTATATTCTCCGCATCTACCTTGACAGCGTGCTTGGGTCCATCCTTGACAACGGCACGCGTGACCTTTCTGCAAATCGAGGAAATCTCTCGTTCCAGATTACGAACGCCGGCTTCCCGTGTGTAGTGGCGGATGATGGACCGGACACTTTCGTCAGTGAAAGTCAATTGCTCCGGTTTCAGCCCATTGGCCTCCATTTGCTTCCGGACCAGGAAGCGGCGCGCAATCTCGACTTTCTCGTATTCGGTGTAGCCGGGCAGCCGCAGCACTTCCATGCGATCCTGTAGCGGCTGTGGAACCGTATGCAGAACGTTGGCCGTTGCGATGAACATCACCTGGGACAGGTCGTACTCCACATCCAGGTAATGGTCCTGGAAAGTCGAATTCTGTTCCGGATCGAGCACTTCCAGCAGTGCCGCTGAAGGATCACCGCGGAAATCCATGCTCATCTTGTCGACTTCGTCGAGCAGGAAGACCGGATTGACGGTACCGGCTTTCTTGATCATCTGAATAATCTGCCCGGGCAGGGCGCCGATATACGTCCGGCGATGGCCGCGGACCTCGGCTTCATCCCGAACGCCGCCCAGAGCCAGGCGCACGAACTTCCGTCCAGTTGCGCGCGCGATCGACATACCTAGCGATGTCTTTCCAACGCCCGGCGGTCCAACGAAGCAGAGAATGGATCCCTTGGGTTTCTTAACGAGCTGACGAACAGCCAGGAACTCGAGGATGCGATCCTTGATTTTTTCCAGGCCGTAATGGTCTTCATTCAGAATCCGTTCGGCCGCTTCGATATCGCGAATCTCGCGCGATTTCCTTTTCCAGGGCATTGCGAGCAGCCAGTCCAGATAATTCCGGGAGACCGTTGATTCGGCAGACATCGGCGGCATCATCTCCAGCCGCTTCAGTTCCTGGATTGCCTTCTCATAGGCATCCTTCGGCATACCGGCAGTCTCGATCTTGCGCCGCAGTTCCTCTATTTCCGATTTTTCGTCCTTTTTGCCCAGTTCGCGCTGAATCGCCTTGATCTTTTCGTTGAGGTAATACTCTTTCTGCGCACGTTCCATCTGGCGCTTCACGCGATTCTGCACGGAGCGGTCCACATGAAGTTTTTCGATTTCGATATCGAGAACGTCCGCCAGGCGCTTGCAGCGTTCAATCGGATTGAAAATCTCGATTAACTCTTGCTTTTCCTCGATCGAGAGAACCATGTGCGCGCAGATCGTGTCGGCGAGGCGTCCCACATCATCCAGCTTGACGGCGGCCAATACCTGATCCGAGTTCAGGTTTTGACTCAGCTTGACGTACTGCTCGAACTGCTGAGTCAGACGGGATGCCAACGTATCGTATCCCGTGAAGGTTTGATTGCGGAATGGAGAAAGCCGCAAATTGGACTTCCAATAACCATCCTCCTCGTTAAGTTGGAGAATGCGCGCACGCTCGATACCTTCCACTAGAACTTTCGTGTTTCCGTCGGGCAGCTTCAGCGATTGAACGATATTTGAAATCGTTCCTATCTGATAAATCTCATTGGGCCGGGGATTGTCGACTGTCGCGTCGTGTTGGGTCGCCAAAAAGATCCGCTTGTCTCCTCGAAGAGCCGCTTCCAGCGCCAGCACCGAGGATTCGCGGCCGATCACGAAGGGAACCATCATGAACGGGAAGATCACCACGTCCCGTATCGGAACCATCGGTAACTTCGCTTGCTCGTATTTTTCCTTCGTGGACATAATCAAGATTTCAGATTTCGGAATTCGGATTTCGGATTTAGAGATCACGCCGATTCAAGCCGGTTCCCCAAATCCGAAATCCGATTTTCGAAATCCGAAATTTCCCTCTACCCAGCCTTCTCAAATGGCAGCTGGATTTCCTTTTTCTCGACCATTTCCTTGGTAATGGTTAGCTCCTGGTGGTCCTTTTGTTGCGGGAGTTGGTACATCAAATCCAGCATCAGTTCTTCGAGGATGATACGAAGACCGCGCGCGCCGACATTGCGTTTGATGGCATCCAGCGCGACGGCTTCCAGGGCGTCATCCGAAAATTTCAACTTCATATTTTCGTACTCGAACAGCCGCTGGTATTGTTTGACAAGCGCGTTCTTGGGCCGCGTGAGAATCTCGACCAACGCCTTTTGATCCAGGTCGTGCAGCGTTGCGACGATCGGGACGCGGCCAACAAACTCCGGTATCATTCCGAACTTGATCAGGTCTTCCGGTTCAAGCTGTTCGAGTAGAGCAGATCTGGGATTTTCGCTCTTGGCCCTGACATCGCCATGGAAGCCCATGGTGCTGCGAACGGCCATTCGACGCTCAGTGATCTTGTCTAGACCGACGAACGCCCCGCCACATATAAATAGAATATTCGTGGTGTCGACCTGGGTAAACTCTTGATGGGGATGTTTTCGGCCCCCTTGAGGAGGAACGTTGGCGACCGTGCCCTCCAACATCTTGAGCAGAGCCTGCTGCACACCTTCGCCGGAGACATCGCGCGTAATCGAGGGGTTTTCGTCTTTCCGGCCGATCTTGTCGATCTCATCGATATAAATAATGCCGGTCTGAGCGTCGTGGCATCCACTATCGCAAACGGGACGCTGAGCAGCCGCGCGAGGGTTTGTGCGAGGAGCGTCTTACCCGTGCCGGTGGGTCCAATCAGCAGGATGTTGGATTTTTGAAGCTCGATCTCGGACTTCTTCCGTGACAGCTCGATGCGCTTGTAATGATTGTACACAGCGACGGCCAGTTTCTTCTTCGATCGATCTTGTCCGATGACGTACTGATCAAGGAATCCCTTGATCTCGGGCGGCTTGGGAAGATGTACGTTTCGGGGAGAAGGCTCATAGTTCTGATCTTCATCGATAATGTCCTGACACACGCTGACACACTCGTCACAGATGAAGACAGTGGGCCCCGCGATCAGTTTTCGAACGTCATTCTGACTCTTATTACAGAATGAACATCGCAGGACGTCGTCACTACTTTTCTTCAATGGAGCTCCCTCGGGGCCACCGCTGCCTCCAGCGCAAAGGCCGAAACCCACGGCTAGCAAGGATCTTATCCTCGCTTTGAAATCACCTCGTCGATAATACCATACTCTTTTGCCTGGCCTGAGGTCATGATGTAGTCGCGCTCCACGTCCTTTTCGATGCGTTCGAGCGGCTGTGTCGTATGGTGGGCCAGAATTTTGTTCAAAATGCTTCTGGTCCGGAGAAGTTCCTTTGCGTGAATGTCAATATCGGTCGCCTGTCCCTGCAGGCCACTCGCCCATGGTTGGTGGATGAGAACGCGTGAGTTAGGCAGCGCAAAACGCTTTTTCGACGTACCGGCAGCGAGCAGGACAGCCGCCATACTGGCCGCTTGCCCGACGCAGATCGTCGTCACGTCGTTCCGGATGAACTGAATAGTGTCGTACACCGCCAAACCAGCTGTAATGGATCCTCCAGGACTGTTGATGTACAAAGAAATGTCGCGTTCCGGATCCTCGGCTTCCAAAAAGAGCAGTTGTGCCGTGACCAGGTTCGCGACGTTGTCATCAATAGGCGTTCCTATGAATATGATGCTGTCACGCAGCAGTCTAGAATATATGTCGTAGGCGCGTTCGCCACGGTTGGTCTGTTCGACCACCATTGGGATCAGAGTCATTCGTTCCTCGTTCATGGAGTCTTTCCATCTGCCATTGAAGACGGAATCCACTCAACCTCACCATTCTTCAACTAGCGCGTAGATGGGTCAATGGGTAATTGGTAGTAGCCCTCGGCTACGTGGCCACGGCCCGGACCCGGGCTCGCTCCTGCAGGAAATCCAATGTTTTCTTGTTACGAATCTGTGTTTTAAGCCTATCGAGGCCGGCTTCCCGCGTCAATACCTCTTTGACCTTTTCCTTGGGCCGCCTCGTCTCCGCCGAGATTTTTTCAATCTCACCATCGACCTCTTCATCGGTTACTTGGATATTTTCTTGATCAGCGACGTGCTCGAGGATCAAAGAACCCTTCACATCGCGTGTCGCCTGCTGCTGTTGGTCCTCGCGAATCTTGCCCCAATCCACATCCAGGCGCTGCGGGTTGATTCCCTGACGCGAGAGATCCCGCAGAAGCCGCTGCACGCGGATCTGAAGTTGCCGCTCGACCAGCGATTCCGGAAGCTCAAACTCGTTGTTGTCTTCAAGCCATTCCAGAAGCTTTTCCCTCATCTGCTCCTGGGCATGCTCGGTTTTGTGCTTCTCGAGATCCTGACGAATCTTCGCTCTCAACTCTTCGATCGTCTTGTAATCGCCGAGCCGCTCGGCGAACTCATCGTTGATTTCAGGAATATCCTTTTGTTTGATGACTTCGATCTTTTCATCGTTCACTTTTGTCCCGAGAAGGTTCTCGGTGAACTCTTTCAAGGTCGTCCGGCCGCCGATTTCGCATACGGCTTTTTCGGCGCTGACCGGAGGCTGACCCGGTTCGGGCAACGTACCGGTAAAAGAGATTTCAGCGAAGTCGCCTTCCTTGATAGGACGATCTTCTTCGACCGGAGACAGTTCGGCCGTCTCTTCCTGAAGTTTCTTCAAAGAGGCATCGATTTCGGATTCTTCGACCTTCGACGAGATTTCTTCGACAGGAATATCAATGTAGTTCGTAATGTTGAGGTGTGGATACACTTCGAAAGCTGCCTTGAAGCGCAACGGCTGTCCGATGGCATAGTCGATACCTTCGAAGTGGGGCGCCTCGACGATATCAAGCTTCCGTTCTTCGACAGCTTCGCCGAAGTACTTCGGCAATAGATGCTGCATCATCTCGGAAACAATCTCGTCACGATAGCGCGTCTTCACTATTCCGATCGGGGCTTTACCCGGCCGAAATCCGGGCACACGTGCCCGTCTGGCGATTTCCTGCGCGATGTGCGTGATCTCCACATCCACGATGTCCTGCGGAACCTCAATCTCAAAATTCTTCTTGCACTCGCTAATATCGACTAATTCTGCTTTCATTTTGATTAGCGTCGGGATGCGAAAGGAGGGACTCGAACCCTCACGGGGTTTCCCACTAGATCCTAAGTCTAGCGCGTCTGCCAATTCCGCCACTTTCGCGCTTGTTGAACATGTCATTTCGATTGTGCGGGTGTTATTGGCCTCTGTCAATGGCGACAACTTATCGAACAGGAACCGTTCTGGCGGCCGCGACATCCTCCACG
>QHXC01000487.1 GCA_003222815.1 Acidobacteriota bacterium
ATCGCATGCGAGTCGATCCAAGACTTGTCAAACTACTTCGTCTTGATCGGGAGGCTGAAAGAGAGATTCAGGGCAAAGACATAGGTGCAAGACGAAAATAACGTTTCGGCTAAGCACGTCGTCGCGGGCTTTAGCCCGCGTCTGGAGTTTGGACATTTTCCCGAACTCTTGGTCAATAGCAAAGCATCGATGTCTTCATGCTCCCGTTCCTTATTGGCGCAGACGGGGTAGTACGGAATGGCGCGAAGCATCGTGGATCGACCACCCCCCCGTTCGCTAAAAAACGCGCGAACGGCACCCCTCCTAATCTAGTTGAGCGTTACCCACAAGTCGTCCGGTGGACACGGGCGTCTGGGACAACCTGCGGGAAAGGCGAAGTCCCCTCCTTGGCAAAGGAGGGGACGCCGCGCCATCAAGTAAATGGTCCCATTCCTTTGAAGGCGCGGCCGGGGTGGTTCGTTCAACTTCCGATAATCGGTGGCTTGAACCAACCACCCCGTCTGCGCCCGCTAAGGAGGCTCCGCGGCATTTTCTTAATGGGCGCAGCCACCCCTCCTTGTGCAAGGAGGGGACTTCGGCTTTCCCTCCAGTTGTCTTCAATGCTCCCGTGTCCAGCAAAAGATGTGGGACATAGCAAGGCACTACCGCAAGGAGGGGTGGCTGCGTCATCAAAGAAAATTTGGCGAAGCCACCGAAGCAGACGCAGCCGGGGTGGTTTTCCTTTTGGATTCATCGGAAAACCACCCCGGCCTCGCGATAAGCGGATGCTTCGCGATATTTTCTGAATCGCTCGGCCACCCCTCCTAGGAACGGGGATATTTCTTGATGGCGCGGCCACCCCTCCTTGGCCAAGGGGAATTTTCGCTTCGTATAGGTTCGTCCTGAATTCCTCGACTCAGGAGCTCTGAAATTGAGAGCGCGTCCCTCTCCCTTCGGGCTTTGCACAAAAAGTCGGAGGCAGCGTGTTCGTCCTCAATATGAAATCGGCTACCGCCGATACGCAACCGCCAACATCGATGTGCATTGAGCCGTACACTCGGCGCTCGCGAGGGCGCAGGATTGCTGCAGCCGGTCTTCGTGTAGTTACTGTTTATTCGCCTGGAAGAGAATCTGCTTCAGTGCCTGGACTTCGCGCGGCAGTTCTGTTTCGCCGTCCGGGAATTTGTTAACGATCAGCAGATAAGCAAGAATGTCGGCGATTTCTTGCCGCGCCAGGCTTCCTGGACGGTCTGCCGGCATCGTGATGCGGATTCGTTCGAACAAATCTCCGAGAGTCAGTCCGTCCCAATTCGCGGTAAATGCAAGGCCCGTGAGTGCAGGCGTCATGTCCGCGCCCTGCAGTTCCTGCCCATGGCAGTTCGAGCATTCCTGAAGATAGAACGATCCACCACGTTTGGCCTGGTCTTTCGTATACACTCCGTCCCAAACCGAACGCGGCTCTTGCGGACGCAACGTTAAACCAAACACGCTGGCCACGGCCAGACTGATGATGGCCGGAGCCAGAATTACTTCTCCGAATTGCCGTGCGGAGCGCATCCACGCGTGAGCGTGGGGTGTGGAGTTTGGACATTTTTCCGAACTTTTGGTCAATAGCATAGATGTCTTCGTTCCACACCCCCTGTGTCCAAGGAGCTTTTTTGCGCACCCTCGATGCCGCTCCGCGGCCTACTCCGGCAGGCTGTAGGCAAGATACTCGCCGGAATAGGCGCCACCGCTGACGGCGACGACGATGTACTGCTTGCCACCTACCATATAGGTCATTGGTGATCCGCTTTGCCCTGCTGGCATCCAAACCGCGCCGACTTGCTGACCCGTTTTCTTGTCATAGGCCCGAAGCATCGCGCCGCGCTGCCTTCCCGGCGGTGCAGTGATTTGAGGGTCGCCCATGACGACTAGCGTCTTGGTGACCATCAAGCCGACGCCGGAGGTACCGGGCTGGCCGGTCTTCGGAATGTCGATACCCTTGAGCGCAGGATGGTTGCGAATGGCGTCCGGCGTATCGCCATGCGGCACGCGCCACATGATTTCGCCCCGGTCGAGATTGATGGCCGCGAGCGTGCCATACGGCGGCTTGACGATCGGCAGACCTTGAATGCTTAGGCCAGTGTCGGGACGCGCTCCGGCGGCCGGCGTATTGGCGCTGGGCGCGGGTGCCGGGTTTTCGGGTCTTTGACTGCGCCCCGCATCAGCGGCGCAGCAGTCACCCGGTCCGAGTACGACCTGGAACGGTTGCCCGGCGGTTCCCTCGACGTAGCGAAGATCCGAGAATCCGGACGGCGGCGCGACAAGCGACCTCGCCGAGAACGTGTTTGCGGCTTGCGCAAAAACCGTGTGCGTCTCGGGATCGTAGGCGGAACCAGGCCAGTTCGTCGCGGTCCCGGTTAAAATGGCGGCACGTACGCCGGTCACACTGCCCAATATGGGCGGGGAGAACGGCGAGGTTCCCACCTTATACCGCTCGAGAACCTGAAGCGCCTGTTCTCGTAGCGCGGGCGTGAAGTCAATCAAGTCATCCGGCACCTTGATGTTTTGGCGGGCATAGGCTGGCGGCTTGGTCGGATGCGGCTGTGTCGGCGAGGTCTTTTCGCCTGGCACGTCGGACTGCGGCACAGGCCGCTCTTCAATCGGCCAAACCGGCTGGCCCGTCACGCGATCAAAGACGTAGAGCCAACCCACTTTGTGCGGCAGCGCCACCGCTTTGATCACGCGGCCATCAACATTGATGTCGGCCAGGATCGCCGCCGAGGAATTGTCATAGTTCCAGAGGGGATGGTGCACCAACTGGTAATGCCACTTGCGCTGCCCGGTTTTCAGATCAACACAGACGAGGCTCTCGGCAAACAGGTTATTTCCGGGCCGATGTCCGCCGTAGTAATCCGATGAGGGCGTCTCCACTGGGAGGTAGACCAACCCGAGCTCTTCGTCTACGGTTATCTGCGTCCACACACCCACGTTACCGTTGATGGCCCAGGAGCCATTTTCCCACGTCTCGTTGCCAAACTCGCCCGGTCCCGGAATCGTGTTAAATCTCCAGAGCTGTTTGCCGGTCCGTACGTCAAAGGCGCGAACCAGGCCCTTGGTGTTGTTGTGGGTCGTAACCGATCTCACCGGTTTCCAAATCGATCTGCTCGTTGACGCCTTTCACCACGCCGACCTTCAAGTCAACGATGCCGTCCTTGCCAAACGAGCTGATCATTGCGCCCGTCTTCGCACTGAGCGCCACGAGCCGATAGCCCGTTGTTATGTACAAGACGCGCTCGTCACCTTTGCCGTCGGTCCAGTACGCCACGCCACGGCCCGAGAGTTGCCTTGGGGCGACCGCGGCGCGCTTGCCTTCGCGCAAGCTATGCGCCCAGATCTGCTCGCCGGTTTTCGCGTCGAGCGCGACAACCGAACGCCGCGTGCCACCGGTCGTGTACAGGACGCCTTTGACCATGACCGGCGTTCCTTCCAATTTGTATTCGGGAAACGGGCCCAGGTTGTCCGTCTTGAAGTGCCAGGCCACCTCGAGCTTGTTAAAGTTGGACGCGTTAATCTGATCCAGGGGCGAGTATCTCGTGCCCTTCAGATCGCCTGTATAGTGCGGCCATTCGCCGTTTGCCGTGCTCGGTTGCCCGGTCTGGCTCGAAACACCCACCGTCATCCACGCCCATACGACGACGAGCGATACCAAAGCCAGGATGGATCGATAAGCTTTTCGCAACATTGTTTGCTCTCCCTTTTGATACATTGGCCAGCCGCATCGAAAAACCAAACACCAGTTTTTGGGCTGCAGCTTGCGCCGGAGCTTCCACAGATTGATGCCGCGAAGCGTAACAGGAGAATGTAGAAATCGCAAGGTGGTACAGGCACTAGGCACCACTCTGTCATGTTTCGACATGGTCGTCTCCGAAATCTGCTTGGGGCAAGACCCCAATACGGTTCAAAAGATAAACTTCAAGCCCAACTGCGTCGAGCGCGCGGCGCCACTACCAACCTGAGGGTTGGCATTCACGACGTCAGGCGTGGCGAGCCAGGTACCGAGCCCTCCGGTGGTCGTGGGGTTGCCGTGCTGACCTGACCCTGTCGTTTGGCCGGGGTAGGACGGATTGGCGTACAGGGTAAGGTTCAGGATATTGAAGAACTCGGCACGAAACTGCGTGCTGATCCGTTCCGTGAGCTTCCACTTCTTGGTCATGGACAGATCCCAGAGGTTCATGCCATTGTTCCGGAAGATATTCCGGCCCATCGTACCCAGAGTTCCCAGGGCCGGTGGGAGCATCATGGAGTTGCCCGACACAAAGCAGCCCCATTTCGAGAGCGAACTCACGGCGTTTGTTCCCAGACTCGTGGCCCGCGACAAGCACGCCGCGTTCGTCGTGCCGGAGAACCAGGGAATGGGGGAGGAACCGCGGTAACTGAAGTCGTTGGGATTCCCGTAGAAATTCCAGCGATCTGTAAACTCGCCTGTACCACTGACGTCGGTGGTGTTGTCTGTTATCGCCCAGGGGGCCCCGCTC
>QHXC01000088.1 GCA_003222815.1 Acidobacteriota bacterium
CGACCATAGGGATAGGAAGCTGTGGTCGCAATCCCGCCACCGGTGCTTCTTGACGGCGGTCCCGTAATTGTTACGATGAATGGCGAAGGCAACGCCGCCACCTAAATGACACCCATGCGCACAATCTACCGCTGCAACTATACATTCAAAGGGGAATTCGGGCCGGCCCGAGAGAGCAAGGCATTCCAAACGGAGCAGGAAGCTCGGGAGTACGCCGAGAGCCTCGAGGCGCGCGGCTATATAGCCGTTGTGGGGCGCGAACGCCAAGTCAAGACGGGAGGGCGTTGGGAAACGGATCTTGATGAATAGAAAATCGGGGCGAGAGGATTTGAACCTCCGACCCCCTGGTCCCGAACCAGGTGCTCTACCAGGCTGAGCCACGCCCCGATGAGAAAACCCAACTATCTTAGCACGAGAGTCGCGGAGTCTGCTGCGGCAGCAGCCGGAACAACATTACGGTGTTTACGGTGTGCGGACGGTTGCATCGTTTGGATGGGGTATGGTAACTTCCCGACGCCAGCGCCATGATTGAGGCTGAAGATCTCTGAGGCGTCTGGCGCCGGGTCCCCGTTATCGTTGAGGGCGAACCCGCAAATTTCAAACCGAGCGGGAAGGCCTTCGGCGGCTGCACGCCGTCGATAGAGAAGGCAATACAATTTAACGGGTAGTAGAACCGATCCGACCCATTTTCGGCTAGTCAGGTGGGAATAATTCGTAACCGTAAATACGCTCGCGATTCGGCAATAGGTTCGCTGCTGGCAATCGCTGCCATGGTGTTGGGTTGCAGCCAGCCCAATGTCACGGATGTTCAAAAGAGCACATCCGATCCGTATTCTGCACGCCGGTGGAGTTCACCGGTATTTACTCCGGCACACGATTCATTCGGAGACGCTGCCAGGCATTTTCTGAGCATCCGGCCAAAGCCACAACAGCCACTTGAATTCCCTCACATGATCCACACTCCCGATGTGGGCGTTTACTGCGACTATTGTCACTCCGGCGTGAACAAAGGCGCCGTGGCCGTCCAAGCATTACTGTCTGCATGGGATGTCACGAGCAGGTCGTCACAGGCGATCCTCGGATCACGCAGCTTTCCGACTATGCAAAAAAAGGCCAGGACTTACCCTGGCAGCGGGTTTACGGATTCCTTGAAGAATCCCACGTTCGCTTTAACCACGCCCCGCATATCCGGGCCGGAGTCGAGTGTTCGACCTGCCACGGTGATGTAGCATCCATGACGGTAGCCGAGCGGGTTGTGGATCACACGATGGGCTTTTGCATCGATTGTCATAAGTCGAAACAGGCGTCGATCGACTGTCTGGCCTGTCACTATTAATATGGATCGCCGTCAATTCATAAAAGCTACAGCGCTCACCGGCAGCAGTCTCACGCTCGCCAGTTGCGGTAATCCGGAATACCATCTGATTCGCTTCGTCCCCGAAGACAGAATGACGCCGGGCGTCTCCGTCTGGAAGCCAAGTGTGTGTCCCCTTTGCCCTGCCGGTTGTGGGTTAACAGTCCGCGTTGTGGAGGGGGAAGCTGAGGTCATTCACAATAATCAACTCGGCGTGACAAAGATGGGCCTTGCCAAGAAACTCGAAGGCAATCCCGCTCATCCGATCAACCAGGGAAAGCTATGCGTGCGGGGACAAGCAGCAATTCAAGTCACGTACCATCCGGATCGAATCGGGCATCCGCTCAAACGTGCAGGCGCGCGCGGCAACGGACAATTTCAAGAGGTGACGTGGGACGAAGCTTTGTCCGAGCTCATCTCCCGGCTGGATGCGCTGACTGAAGCGAACGATCAAAAGTCGCTGGCATTTTTGACTCGGCCTCAAAGAGGATTGCGCGGTCAGCTCATCGCAGAGTTTGCGGCGCGATTCGGTGCTCCCTCACCAATATCATTTGAGTTCTTTAGCGAAGATGTATTGCGCCGGGCCAATGCGTTTAGCTTTGGAAAAGAGCAGCTCCCGAGTTTCGATTTCGGCGAGTCGCGGTACGTGATTGCATTTGGGGCCGACTTCCTCGGCACGTGGAATTCAGTAGTCTCGCAGAGTATCGCGTACGGACATATGCGGCAGGCACGGCCCGGCGTGCGTGGAAAGTTTGTGCAAGTCGAATCGCGGATGTCGCAGACCGGGGCAAACGCCGACGAATGGGTTGCCATAAAACCAGGCTTTGACGGAATGCTGGCGCTGGGCCTGGCCCACGTCATGATGAAAGCAGGACTGCGGCGGCCCGAAGCCGCGGGCCGCGCAGGAAGTCTCATCGAAGGATGGTCGAATGGGCTCGCTGGTTACGGACCTGAAGAAGTTGCAAAACAGACCGGCGTCCCAGTAGCGCGGATTGAACGCCTGGCGCGCGAGTCTGGTGGGGAGCGTGAATAGGCCGGGCGGGATGTTTTTCACGCCTCAAGTGAACGTCACGCCGGTTCGAGCGGGAGACAGGAGAGACGAGCAGCCGCGGTCATTCGAAAAGATCGCAGCAGACATTCTTTCGGCCGATCGCTCTGGATTGCCGCCGGTGGCGGCGTACTCGGGCTCATAGTGGCTTACTTGCTGGCGTCAGGCACCCAAAAGGCGTGGCCCTTAGATACAGGCGGAATGCCGGTTGTCGCCATGTGGCCGAACATCATCATCATGTTTGAGCTCACGATGCTGGGCGCGATTCTAGCAACCGTTGTCAGTCTGTTCATTACGGCCAGGCTTCCCACGTTCGAGTCGAAACTTTATGATCCCGAAATCTCTAACGGCAATATCCTCGTTGCTGTCGAAAACCCGCCCGAAGATTCTGTCGATAGGTTGGAACGCACACTCCGGGATGTTGAGCCGCGGACGGCGCGGATTACACGGATTGAATCCATGTAATCGCGGGTTTCAGCGCGGGTCTACTTCAGGATTTCCAGGTCCAGTAACTCGGACCAGCGCGTGAAATGATCGAAGTAAAGATGGGCCGTTCGGTCGAGCTGAAGTGGACAGATTGAAACGTAGCCTTCGGCAATCGCTTCAAAATCCGTCAGTGGTTCGACTGCGCCGCCGTAACCGTGGTTGCTATGCGGTTCCTCGTGAAGCCAGGAGTATTGACGGGCGCGCCGATCGAGGTTTTCAACCAGCACGGTCTTTCCAACTCTGCGGCCTTGCCGGGTCAGGCGGAAATCGCCGTTCCAAACTTCCGGATAATTGACGTTGAGAATCACATCGGGCGGTAAACCGTCCTGCAATACCTTGGCCGCTAGACGGGCTGCCACCTTCGCAGCAGGCATGTAGTCGGGATTTCCGCGTGCGGACGTGGAGATTGCGATTCCGGGAATTCCTTGAAGGGCGGCTTCAAACGCTGCGGCCACGGTTCCCGAATATGCGATGTCGTCGCCTACGTTCGCCCCACGGTTGACACCAGAGACTACCAAAGATGGTTTTTCTTTGAGAATTCGTCCTGAAGCCAGGATCACGCAATCGCTGGGTGTGCCGTGTACGGCAAACCGATTGGCGGCGAGTTGCTGATATCGCAAGGTTTGATTGATGGTTATGCACTGGCTCGTGGCGCTCATCTCGCGGTCAGGAGCGACCACAGTTACATGACCGATACTGCCAAGCGCGATCTCCAGTGCTTCAAGGGCATGTGACTGGATTCCGTCGTCGTTGGTGACCAAAATTTTGGGCATCGTCGAACCGGCATTGGCCGGTCCCCCCCGCCGTTGAGCGTCGGGCCCACCGGCCAGCCGTAGTTGGTACACCGCCTTCGGCGGCCTCCTTGAACCACCGGTCAGCCGACGGTAAAAAAGTCGGGACGAGAGGATTTGAACCTCCGACCACACGCACCCCAAGCGTGTGCGCTACCAGGCTGCGCTACGTCCCGATTTATCCACTTTAGGTTTTCCGCCGGAGCAAAGTCAAGATATCGATCAGTTCCTTGCGCATCCGCCTGAGAACCGCATCGCGCTGTCCTCCAAGAGCGCGCGCTTTCGAAAGTTGCCTGCGGGCTCCGGCAATTGTGAAACCGCGGTCGTACAGGAGTTCCTTTACTTTAAGGACCAGCTCAACATCCTTTCTTTTGTATACCCGGTGTCCGGATTTGGATTTTTGAGGGGCGAGGAATGGGAATTCGGTTTCCCAGAATCGCAGAACGTAAGCCTCAACGCCGACGATCTCGCAGACTTCCCCGATCTTGAAAAAAAGCTTGTCAGGAATCTGTGGCTTCGGCATGCCGCTGATTATAATGACCGCGCCCACCGTTGAGAATCGGTTTCATGAAGCTTCGGGCTTGCCGACCTTGGTTTTAAGACGCTGTTTGACGATGATTGGGCTGCCAGTGAATGGAAAACGCTCGCGAATCCGATTTTCGATGAAGCGTTCGAAGGAAAAGTGAAGCTTTCGGGTCTTGTTCGAAAACATGACGAATGTCGGAGGATTGACCTTCACTTGAGAAATGTAACGAATCTTTACATCCGACGGTAGTCCGCCTCTCAAGAGTACCTCTTGGCGCAGGAAGTCGTTCAGATCCCGGGTGGGAATCCTGACGAACCGGGCGCGATGAACTTCTCCAATGGTTCCATATAGTTTCTGGACACGCTGGCCGGTTTTTGCGGAAATAAACATCATCGGCGCAAACGAAAGGAATTTCAGCTTCTCCCGAACCTCCCGCTCGTAATCGGCGGTGATGCTGGGAGTTTTCTCGACGGCGTCCCACTTATTGACGGCAATGATCACGGAGCGGCCAGCCTGCTGCGCATAACCCCCGATGTGAGCATCGAGCGCCGTAACACCCTCGATTCCATCCACAACGAGAATCGCCACGTCGCTGCGTTCCAGATGGCGCCGGGCCATGACCACGCTGAGTTTCTCCGCTTTCAAGTCGGTCTTGCCCTTTCGCCGAATGCCGGCCGTGTCAATGAATCTAATGGTGAGGTCATCGTGGCGAACCACGCTATCGACAGCGTCACGGGTTGTACCGGCGATAGGCGAAACCATCGCACGCTCTTCCCCGACAAGGCGATTCAGCAGCGTCGACTTACCTACATTCGGGCGGCCGATGATGGCTACGCGAATCTCCTCCGCTGCATTCTCGTCATTTTCTTCCGACGCTGGCATCGAAATTGCAGCGTCGTCTAGCAGTTCGGTGATGCCACGGCCATGTTCAGCCGAAACCGGGAAAACTTGGCCGAAGCCAAGCCGGAAGAATTCCCCAACATTCGACGCCTGTTTGTCGGAGTCGATCTTGTTGACGACCAGAAAGGTGGTCGTTGAAGTGCGTCGGAGAAGCTGAGCGAGTTCCTGATCGGAGGCTGTTAAAGCGGTGCGGCCATCAACCACGAAGAAGATCAACGAGGCGCTCTCGATCGCAATCTGGGCCTGTTCGAAAATCCGACGCGGAATTTCGGTCTCCTCGCCGGGAACAATCCCGCCCGTATCAACAATTTCAAAAGAGCGCCCGTTCCAGGTTGTTGTGCCATAGATGCGGTCGCGGGTAATTCCGGGTTCATCGGTGACAATGGAACGACGTTGCCCAATGATCCGATTGAATAACGCGGATTTGCCCACGTTTGGGCGTCCAACAATGACGATGAGGGGCAGTGGGGGCTGCATGAGCTGCTCCGGGGGAAATTTCAGATTTCGGATTGCGGTGGCGGATCCCGGCGAACCGCTCTGGCCGGCGCTTTCAAAATCGAAATCCGAATCCGCAATCCCAAATCGCGTACGCTTTCTTTTCGGAAGATATCACATCAAAGAGTATGGCACTTGTAAGGCACTTATGGGACCTGTGCTGTCTGGTGGTGATTTATAGTAAGATCACCACGACTGTTGGAAATTTGAAAACTCAGAGATCGGGGAGCGGCCGGAGCCGCAGTCCAGCTTCGGGCAGATTTCCGGTCTTTTTTTTGGCCGTAGCGACGTGGGGACCCGGCCAATGCCTATGGGCCCAACGTTGAGGAAACAGGGGATAACGTATGCATGACCAGGCAGAAACCGTACACATTCTCAGCGCCATCGCGAACCTGCAGAGTGCCCAGGACTATCAGGAATTGAATTGGGAGGGGTCCCTTGAGGATTACCTCAAGCTCGTTCAAGAGAATCCACGCGTGACGCGGAACGCATTCCAGCGCATCTACGACATGATCCTCGCCTATCGCAAGGAAGAGTATGTCGAATACAAGAAGAAGATCACGCGCTATCGCTTCTTCCGCGACGAGAAGCACAACGGACGCGACGCTGTCTACGGGATCGATCAGAGCCTGAACCATCTCGTGGACATCTTCAAGTCCGCCTCTCGGAACTACGGCACCGAACGGCGTGTCATTCTCCTGCATGGCCCGGTCGGCAGCGCGAAGAGCACGATCGTCAGACTCTTGAAGAAAGGCCTGGAAGACTATTCGCACACGCCGGAAGGAGCGATGTATACGTTCGCGTGGGTGAATATCGCCAACGACATCGAGAAGGAAGTCTATGCCATGGTCAACGACGAGCTACCCTGCCCGATGCGCGAAGAGCCGTTGCATCTCATTCCCTCCGACCAGCGCGACATGCTCATCAAGGAACTGATGCGCAACAGCACGGATCGAGGCTACCCGGTCCAGGTTGATGGCGATCTCTGTCCGGCATGCCGCCAGATGTACCGGGAACTGACGCGGCGCTACAAAGGCGACTGGTTCAAGGTCATGGATCACGTGAAGGTGAGGCGCCTCGTGCTCTCCGAAAAGGACCGCAACGGCATCGGCACCTTCCAGCCGAAGGATGAAAAAAACCAGGATTCGACCGAATTAACGGGCGATATCAATTATCGGAAGATCGCTATCTACGGCTCCGACTCCGACGCCCGGGCCTTCAACTTCGATGGCGAGTTCAACGTCGCCAACCGCGGCATCATTGAATTCATCGAGGTCCTGAAGCTTGAGGTCGCGTTCTTGTACGATCTGCTCGGCGCCAGTCAGGAACACAAAATCAAACCGAAGAAGTTCCCGCAGACCGATATCGACGAAGTCATCATCGGTCACACCAATGAGCCCGAATATCGCAAGCTCCAGAACAACGAGTTTATGGAAGCGCTGCGCGACCGCACCGTGAAAATCGATATTCCGTACATCACCAAGCTGTCGGATGAAATCAAAGTATACGAGAAGGACTACAATGCGGAGAGAATCCGGGGCAAGCACATTGCCCCCCACACGATTGCAATGGCTGCAATGTGGGCCGTGCTCACGCGCCTGGAAACGCCGAAGAAGGCCAATCTCACCCTGCTTCAGAAGCTGAAGCTCTACGATGGCAAGACGCTTCCCGGCTACACCGAGGACTCGGTCAAGGAACTCCAGAAAGAAGCGGCCCGTGAAGGCATGGACGGTATTTCTCCGCGGTATATCCAGGACAAAATCTCGAATGCTCTCGTCAACGAACAGTTCGCCGGATGCGTAAATCCATTCATGGTCTTGAACGAACTCGAAAGTGGCTTGCGCCACCACTCGCTCATCAAGTCCGACGAGCAGCGGAAAAACTTCCGAGAGCTGTTGTCGGTCGTCAAGCATGAATATGAGGACATGGTAAAGAACGAGGTCCAGCGTGCGATTTCAGCGGATGAGGAAGCCATCTCACGCCTGTGCTCCAACTACATCGACAACGTCAAGGCGTACACGCAAAAAGAGCGCGTAAAAAACAAGTACACCGGGCAGGATGAAGAGCCGGATGAACGTTTGATGCGGTCGATCGAAGAGAAGATTGATATTCCCGAGAGCCGCAAGGACGACTTCCGTCGGGAAATCATGAACTATATCGGAGCGCTCGCGATCGAAGGCAAGCAGTTCAACTATCGGACCAACGAACGCCTGTACAAGGCGCTCGAGTTGAAGCTGTTTGAGGATCGCAAGGACTCGATCAAACTGACGAGCCTTGTGTCCAACGTCGTCGATAAAGAAACGCAGGAGAAAATCGATGTCGTCAAGGGCCGCCTGATTAAGAACTACGGCTATTGCGACGTCTGCGCCACCGACGTGCTGAACTATGTGGCGAGCATATTCGCGCGCGGAGACGCGAAGGAATAAGGGGCAATTTCGGATTGCGGATTTCGGATTCCGGATTTGAAGAATCGGCGAAAGCTGGTTCCCTAAATCCAAAATTCGCAATCCGAAGTCCGAAATTTGAATTATGGTTCTCAATATCGAACAGGATTACCTCCGGTTCCGGCAGATTGTCCGGGGAAAGATCAAGCAAGACCTGAAGAAGTACATCTCTCAGGGCGAGCTGATCGGGAAAAAGGGGAAAGATTTTGTCAGCATTCCGATCCCGCAGATCGAAATGCCGAACTTCCGCTTCGGCCGCCGGAATATGGGAGGCGTGGGACAGGGCGAGGGCGAACCCGGCACTCCGCTGGCGCCAGGCGATGTTGACGAAGACGGCTCCGGGCCGGCAGGAAATTCGCCGGGCAGCCACATCCTGGAAGTCGATCTGACGATGGACGAGCTCGCCGAGATCCTGGCCGAAGAGCTGGAGTTGCCGCGAATCCAGCCTAAGGGAAGTGCGCAACTGAAAACCGAACGGGATCGTTACTCTCAGGTGTCGAAAGTCGGTCCCGAGTCGCTACGCCATTTCAAACGCACTTATAAGGAGGCCCTCAAGCGGCAGATCACGGCCGGCACGTATGACCCGTTGAATCCCTACATTGTTCCGATACACGAGGACAAGCGCTACCTCTCTTGGAAAACCAAGCAGCGTCCCGAAAGCAACGCCCTCATCCTCTATATGATGGACGTCTCCGGCTCCATGGGCGACGAGCAGAAAGAAATCGTGCGCATCGAGTCTTTCTGGATCGATACCTGGATCCAGACGAACTATAACGGCGTCGTCACGCGATATATCATCCACGATGCCGTCGCTCAGGAAGTCGATTCGGAGACGTTCTTCCATACACGCGAAAGCGGCGGGACTGTGATCTCCTCTGCCTATGACCTCTGCCACAAAATCATTGAAGAAGAGTACCCACAGGAGCTTTGGAACATTTACGTTTTCCATTTTTCAGACGGTGACAACTGGTCCGGTGGCGATACCGATCGCTGCATTAATTTGCTAAAGACCAACCTCCTGCCGAAAGTAAACCTGTTCGGTTACGGTCAGGTCGAGAGCACCTATGGAAGCGGCCAGTTCATTAGAGAAATCGAGAACAACATCACGGATGAAGACAACCTGGTGACTTCACGAATCGAGAACAAGGAAGACATCTACCAGTCCATCAAAGACTTTCTGGGAAAGGGCAAGTAATCATGTCGTTGACCGTTCAGGGCCGGAGACAGAGCCTTACGCCCGAGTTGTCGCGACTCAATCGCGAGATCGAACGGTACGCGCGCGAGTACGGACTGGACTTCTATGAAACTTTTTTCGAGGTCCTCGATTTTGAAGAGATGAACATGGTTGCGGCTTACGGTGGGTTTCCCAATCGCTATCCCCACTGGAAGTTCGGCATGGAGTACGAGCGCCTCAACAAGAGTTACGCTTACGGCCTGCACAAGATCTACGAGATGGTCATTAACAACGACCCGTGCTACGCGTACCTGCTGGAGTGTAATCATCTGGTCGATCAAAAAATCGTCATGGCGCACGTGTACGGGCACTGCGATTTCTTTAAGAACAACATCTGGTTCTCGAAATCGAATCGCAAAATGATGGATTCGATGGCGAACCATGCCACAAAGATCCGGAAATATATCGACAAGCATGGACTGGATGTAGTGGAAGGCTTTATCGATATCTGTCTCTCCATTGACGACCTCATCGACCACCACTCCGTCTTTATCGAACGAAAATTCAAACAGCAAGAACTTCCCGAAGAGCCGATTGTGATCCGGAAGATCGCATCCAGTGAATACATGGATGATTTCATCAATCCAAGGGAATTCATGGAACAACAGCGGCAAAAGCTCGAAGAGGAGCGCCAAAGAAGGAAGCGCTTTCCAGAAGAGCCGCAAAAGGACGTGCTCCTGTTCCTGACCGAAAATGCCCCACTGGCAAACTGGCAGCGGGACGTCCTCTGGATGATTCGCGAAGAGGCGTACTACTTTGCACCCCAGGCCCAAACAAAGATCATGAACGAAGGCTGGGCAACGTACTGGCACGCCAAGATCATGACCGAGCGCGCTCTCAACGATGCCGAGGTGATCGACTTTGCCGATCATCATTCCGGAACCGTTGCGGCCCATCCCGGACAGATCAATCCATACAGATTGGGTTTCGAGCTATGGAAGGACATTGAAGACCGTTGGAATAAAGGGAAGTTCGGCAAAGATTACGACGAATGCGACGACTACGGTGCAAAATGCGAATGGGATTTGCGTCTCGGCGCCGGTCGCGAAAAGATCTTTGAGACGCGCAGGGTTCACAACGACATTACGTTCATAGATGCGTTCTTCACCGAAGAATTTTGCCATCAGCACAAGTTTTTTACTTACGCATTCAACCCGGAACGGGGGGTCTACGAGATCACCGACAGGAATTGGCGAAGCGTGAAACAGAAACTGCTGAGGTCGCTGACGAACTTTGGACAGCCGTTTATCTACGTGAATGACGGGAATTTTGAAAATCGCGGAGAGTTGCTCCTGGAGCACCGGCATGAGGGCGTCGACCTGCGGGTCGATTATGCTAAAGATACACTAACAAACCTGCATTCGGTCTGGTCCCGGCCGGTACACCTAAGGACCATTGTCGAAGGCAAGGGCAAGATGTTCACCTATGACGGAGAAAAGCATATCGAGAGGAAGATCGATGGATGAAGTAACGATCACCACGGATATCGAAGCGACTGATCAACTTGGACTGCTCTTGAAGAAACTGGAACTGGAATCTTCCGGCAAAGGTAATCTTCAAAAACAAGCGCAGCAGATAGTGGAGAGGGTCACCTACCTAGGCTGCGAATTGAAAGTCATCGAGGTCGATGGTATCTCCAGCGCCGTCCAAATCCGCAGCAAGAAACCCGCCGAGGACGGATTCGTCGAGATTATACTTCGAGACGGAAATCGCCTATCTCTGGAACGGAAACCGGCCGCGCTTCATATTTCAAAAGGGGATTTCGAGAGGTTGATTCGAGATCTGAAAGAGATATTTACCCTGTAGGAGCGCGCTATATGAGCGCCCAGGGCGGTCATGAGACCGCCCTACAGTCCGCCGGCAATCGAAGGAAGTATCGAAATCGTGTCCCCGGCTTTGACCTCCGTATCGAGATCCTCCTTGTCCCGGATGTTGTCCTCATTCACGAATACATTGACAAATCGCTTCACGTTTTTCCCATCGTCCAGTATTCGATCCCCGAATCCTCGGAACTGCGCATCCAACTTCTGCAGGATCTCACCCACAGTGGCCCCCTCGACTTTCACTTCAGCCTGCCCGGAGGTCAACGGTCTCAATGGTGTCGGAATCTTAACCGTAACACTGCTCATTTCGAATCTCCTGTAATCAAGGGCTCTTCGTAGAACTTCCGTTCGCCCTCATTCAGTACCCAACTCTGGGCGGTGGCAACGGTTCCCTTTTGAACCGAAATGATGACATATGAGTAAGCGGGCCATGCGCGATCCGTGTCCGTCTGCGACGGCCGCGAGGGGTGGTCCGGGTGAGAATGATATATCCCAATAATATCCCATGGGCTGTTTTCAAACTCCCTCTCGACGCGCAACATATCCAGGGGGTCCATGTCATAACGGTCATGCGCCCGCTCGGTGTTGAGGTTCTTACATGTCCTGAAGGCATGCACCTCCTTATTTTCGCCTATGGCGCCGATCATAAGCCCACAACACTCATAGGGATATGAAGCTTCCGTGTGGTCGTACACTCGTCGCAACAATGAAGCCGGTATAGTGATCATATTTCCATTGAAGCTTTAACAGCTCCCCCGTTATAACGGGTCATCGCCGCCGAGAATTCGTCCAGCGGGATACGGGTACCAGGCGGCGCGAACGTGATCCACAAAATGCGCGAACATTCTTCCGTTACACGCGTTCGCATCGAATCGGAAATCGGACTGCCAAATGGGCCCTGCTGATCCACCAGGAGCGGAAAGTGGGCCAAATTCAGCTTGTCACGCCCGATCCCCTCATAGAACTCTCCGTCTCGTCCGATCCGCCAATGGATCGGCGGTTGAACTTGGTCTGCGTCATACAGACCCATCGGACACAGCATCTTCAAGGAGAAGTAATTTATCAGATCCACCACCGAATTGATGAAATACACTCCCTTCCCCTTCACTGCCCGCCGCAACAACGATTCTGAAGAGGGCCGGTATCTGGTCGGGTCCAGCCCCGCACGATGAAAAATCGTCCGTATTTTCTTCACTGTTGGAATTTCGCCCAACCGGTCATCTTTGTACTTTCTGGCAAACTCATCGGCCAAACCATCGAGCATCGCCTTCAGTTCCTCGGGCGACTCCCGCACGCGGACACCGTTCATTTCGAGAATGCCTATTCGTGCAGCACCTTCAAGCTCCGGAGCTATGGCAATCACAGAACCTATTGTAAATGACATAGAGATACAAAGGGCACATGCCCTTAATGTCTTTTGTGTCATTGGACGGTATACACTGTCCCGGTGATGCACGAATTTTTCGGTCCGGGAGGACTGCTGGAGCAACGACTGCCTGATTATGAGTTCCGCCCGTCTCAGGTGCGGATGGCGGAAGCCGTGTACCGGGCACTCGAACAGCAGAACCACGTCATCATCGAGGCCGGAACTGGCACCGGAAAAACGCTGGCGTACCTCTTACCCGCGCTGATTCACGGCCGCCGGCTTCTGGTTTCAACCGGCACGAAGACACTGCAGGATCAAATCTTCTATAAAGACATTCCGCTCTTGGAAAGCGTCGTCGGACGTACGATCCGCGCGGCGTATTTGAAAGGCCGAAATAATTACCTGTGCAGGATCAAGCTCGAAGCGATTCAGACGGACGGTCTATTCAGTCCAAAGGAACTTCGAACCTTCCAATCCATCATGGATTGGTCCCGTGAAACAGAAACGGGCGATCGGGCAGAGCTTGGTTCCATCGGTGATGATTCGGATTTGTGGTCGCGGCTGGATGCGCGACGGGACCGGTGCCTGGGAACAAAGTGCAAAGACTATGATCGCTGCTTCCTCACGCTCATGCGGCAGAAGGCAATGGAGGCGGACATTGTTGTCGTGAATCATCATCTCTTCTTCGCCGATCTTTCCATTCGGAAATCCGAGGTAGCCTCGATTCTTCCCGATTACAGCGCAGTCATCTTCGACGAAGCCCACGAGCTCGAGGATATCGCGACAGACTATTTCGGATTCCATGTGAGCAACTACCGCCTCGCGGAGTTCATTCACGACGCAGCGAAACTTGAAGAGGATGTTGCCACGGTTTCTCGTGCCTCCGAACGATTCTTCAATGGATTCGTCCTGCTCCGCGATGGCCGGTATCCCGTGCAAAATCTGGACGGCATCGATGGTCTGATCGGTGCGCTTCAAGACGCACGAAATTCCATCAGGAAAAAGAAGGACTCTTCCGGGGAGTTCGAACCTCTGGCGCGCCGAGCTGCCGAGCTAGCCGAGGAACTCGACGTGTTCCACAGCGGCACTCCCGAAAACTACGTCTCCTGGATCGAGCGCCGAGGCCGCGGAATCTTTCTGGAAGCATGCCCGATTGACGTTTCCGGTATGTTGCGCGAGCACTTATTCAGTCGCGTTCCGACGTGCGTGCTTACCTCCGCTACGCTGACCGTCGGGGACTCCTTCGAATATATCCGCGGCCGGATAGGCTTCGGCAACGGAAAAGAGTTGAGCCTGAGCACGGAATTTGATGTCCGTAAACAAGCACTCCTCTATGTTCCGCGCCAAATGCCGGATTATCGTCATCCCTCCTACCTCGATCGAGCCGCCGCCGAAATTCGATCCATCTTACGGGCTTCGCGCGGCCGAGCCTTTGTCCTTTTTACGAGCTATCGCCAGATGGAAACGCTCTACGAGTTGATCGGCCGCGATCTTCCGTACCCCTGCATGCTTCAAGGCAAGGGTGGCGGAAAGAGCCGGCTTCTGGAGGAATTCAGGATCACGCCAAACGCTGTGCTTTTCGCGACAGCAAGCTTTTGGCAGGGTGTCGACGTGAAGGGAGAAGCACTAAGCGCGGTGATCATCGACAAGTTGCCATTCCAGGTTCCCTCCGATCCGCTCGTCGCCGCTCGCGCCGCCCACATTCAGCGCGAGGGCGGAAATGCATTTGCACATTACCAGGTACCTAGCGCCGTCCTGCGCTTGAAGCAAGGATTCGGCCGCTTGATTCGCTCCACAACGGATCGCGGCATTCTCGCTGTCCTGGACTGCCGGCTCAGCACGAAAGCCTATGGCAAGTTCTTCATCGCCAGCCTGCCGGATTACAAAATTACCGACAGAATTGAAGATTTAGTTCAGTTCATGTCAGAGCCGAATTAGCCACTACACCTGGGAGGAGGTGATATCAATTCGATGGGTGGTGTGACTTTCAGTGGATTGCCGGATTTATATTGTCATCGTACTCTACGACCATGAGTCGTCTTCGTTGCCCTAGTCCGTGCCACTGCCGTGCGTCTTCTTCACAATTCTTTATCCCCTATGTGAGCAGCAACCGCTTTCTGAGCCAGCCAACTCAGACATATGTCTAGGGTCCTTTGTCTGACGTATTTTGAACAGTTATCCGATTGATAAGGAATTCTGGGGGGCATAAAGTCGGCGGTAGTAATGAAGGCGCTCGGACGAATTCTAACCAGCTATTCTTGCGCCGGGACGTAGTTAGCTGGTAGGACGGTTGACAACGGTAAGGAATTTGGCGGCAGCCACGGAACTGAGGCTAAGCCGATTCCGTTGGAAAGGATTTTCCATTGCATGTCCAGGATTGACACAGGCAACCAGGGACAAACAAAGACTCAGGATAAATTAACCGAGACTCCCGCAGGCGAGAGTCTTATCCGGCCCGCAGTCAAGGGTAAGTTTCTTTACGTCGGCGACGAGAAATTTTTTGTTCGTGGAGTCACATGCGGAACGTACCGCCCGGATGAAAATGGCAGCGAATACAACAAGGCCGTTGTCGAGCATGATCTTCGGCGTATCGCGCAAAACGGTTTAAACTCGATCCGCACCTATACCGTGCCTCCGCAGTGGTTGCTAGACGCTGCTTCACAACATGGCCTCCGTGTGCTAGTCGGACTACCTTGGGAACAGCACATTACCTTTCTGGACGAACCTCGACGCTTTCGGGATATCGAACGCCGGGTTGCTGAGGGAGTACGGGCCTGCTCGGGTCACCCAGCGGTCCTCGGTTACGCGATCGGCAGCGAAATCCCGGCTTCGATTGTGCGTTGGCACGGCCGCGTCAAGATACAACGCTGCATCGAACGTCTGCATCAAGCTGCAAAGGCCCAGGATCCCGATGGCCTTGTCACGTATGTGAACTATCCATCGACGGAGTACCTTGAGCTGCCCTTC
>QHXC01000488.1 GCA_003222815.1 Acidobacteriota bacterium
TGATGCGAGCGGTAAGATCATTCTTGCAAATCCCGCTCCCGGAACCGTTGGCACTCTCGGCTGTGCCTGGATCGAAGGACCATCGCACACAGGCCTGGACATGAACCTGCTCAAGCGCATAAGGCTTACCGAAAGCAAAGAGTTCGAAGTTCGTGTGATTGCCGTCAATGTGTTGAACAATCCCCGATGGAACGATCCCATCACGGATATCAACAATCTGAACTTCGGGCGCATCACCGCAGCCGATACGCCTCAGGCCCAGGTACTTTCCAACGCCGATTTCAAGAGCGGCAACCGGAGATTTACCTTCAGTGCTCGTCTGAATTTCTAGCAGATCAGGGCTAAAGCCCGCGACTACGTGCCCTTTAGACATTTCGGCAGTCTGTAGTCGCGGGCTTCAGCCCGCGTTCACATAGGAGAGAACATGGAGAGTAAATGGATCGCAGCTGGATTGACTTGCTGCTTCCTCCTTTTAGTACTCTCGCCTTGCGCATGGGCACAACCGCGGGCGACGTATCAACAAACGCAGTATAAGGGACAAGAGATTGGGAAGCTCACGGGCGATGTGTATTACGCACGAATGGATGATTACGTCTCGGCGTTCATGGTCACGCGCGATGGGATCATCCTCGTCGAACCGATCGGTACGGAAATGGCGGCCTGGCTGAAGGCGGAGATGGCTCGCCGCTTCAATGTGCCGGTGAAGTATGTGATTTACAGTCATTCCCACTGGGACCACGCCTCCGGTGGAGCGGTCTACGCGGATACGGCGCGGTTCATCGGCCATGAGAACATGCTCAAGAATATCGCAATGCCTCCTGCCAACACGCCTCTTCCTCAGAACGTTCGCGCACAGGATACCAATGGCAACGGCCGGATCGAACAGGCAGAAGCTCAAGGTAACATCAAGGCCCAGTTTGATCTGTATGACGCCAACAAGGACGGCGTGTTGAGCGGCGCGGAAGTGACTCGCGGCCCGATTGCGAATGTGCGTGCCCCGGATCTGACCTACACGGATCGGATCAACATCAATTTGGGCGGAAAGCGCGTGGAGGTAATCTCCAGACCAATCGCTCACGCGGACGACAACACCATTGTGCGGTTCGTCGATGGGACGAACGTCCTTTTCGCATCGGATTGGATCACGGTACATCGGCTCCCGTTCGGGCAGATTGGAGATGCCGAGACTTCCATGGTCAAGGCGGTTGAAGCCATGGACTTCGAGTATTTCATCTGCAGTCACGGGATGCTAGGAAAGAAGGCCGACGTCACGGCGAATATCCGCTATCGTGAAGAGCTCAAGGACGCCGTTGCCAGGGCAATTGCTGCCGGTCAGACGATCGAGCAGGCGCAAAAGAGTGTCATGATGGAAGCCTACAAGGACTGGGAGTTCTACGATCAGCAGCGGCCGCAGAACGTGACCGGGATGTACCGGGCACTGAGCGGTAGCCGTTAGACTTCTTGGCGGCGAGAATGTTCACAGCGCGGCAAGCCGCAGCCAAAATCTGTGCCGCGAATTGCGCGAATGGGTCATTCGCGCAATTCGCGGCAAAAGAATCTTCGCAAAAATCCAAGAAACCCGCCATTAGTAGTACAAAATGGTCAAATTTCGCGAAGCCCAAGCAAACGCGGGCTAAAGCCCGCGCCGCTACTCTTAGTCCCCGAAAGTTGGTGCCGGTTCAGACGCGGGCTTCCTGCGCTGGAGCCAAATCTGCAGTTGTTCCAGATAAAGGTAAAGAACCGGAGTGATGTAGAGCGTCAAGAACTGCGACACGACCAGGCCGCCGACAACAGCCAGACCAAGCGGTTGACGCGCGTCGGCGCCTTCCCCATAGCCGAGGGCGATGGGCAGTGTGCCAAGAAGTGCGGCCATGGTTGTCATCATGATGGGGCGGAAACGCAAGATACAGCCGCGGTAGATCGCCTCCGCAGCGCTGAGGTCCTCCACGCGCCGAACTTGAATGGCAAAGTCGATCATCATGATTGCGTTTTTCTTCACCACACCGAAAAGCATGATCAATCCAACGAAGGCAAAGAGGTCGAGTTGCTTTCCGAATAATGCGAGCGTGAGGAGTGCCCCAAAAACAGCAGAAGGCAGTCCTGAAAGAATCGTGATCGGATGGATGAAGCTTTCGTACAGCACTCCGAGAACGATGTAGATCACGAGAATGGCGACGACGAGAAGGATGGTCAGATTCTGGAACGACTCCTGGAACTCTTTTACCGTTCCCTGAAAACTTGTGGTCACGCTGGCCGGAATGCGCAACTCTCGGACCGCCTCATTCACGCGTTTCGCTGCTTCGCCCAGTGAAAAACCCGGCCGGAGGTTGAAAGAGACAGTCGCCGCGGGAAGTTGTCCGAAGTGATTGACGCTAAGCGGCCCGACGGTGCGAGCGACTTGTGCCACGCCATCGAGAGGCACAAGCTTCTGGTTCGATGAGCGGATGTATAGCTTCTGCAATGCGTCCGGCGAACGTTTGTATTCCGGCTGTACTTCGAGAATCACCGAGTATTGGTTTGCGGGCGCGTAGATGTTCGAGACTTGCCGGTCGCCATACGCGGTATACAGCGCGTTCTGAATCTGTTCCGGCGTCACGCCGAGAGAGAGCGCTCGATCGCGATCGATGTTGACCTTCACTTGAGGACTGGAGATCAGCAGGTCGCTGTTCACATCGGTAAACCCGGGCAGCGTCCGGATCTTATCCGTAAGCTTCGGCGTCCATTCATAGATCTCACTCAGATTCACACTCTGCACGGTAATCTGGTAGACGCTCGTGGTGAACTGTCCATTGATCGTTATCGGGGGCGGGTTTTGAAGGAACGCCAAGATCCCCGGCACCCGGCCGAGTTTGGGCCGCAGTTCTTCGATGGTCTGGTCCACTGAAAGTCTCCGCTCGGCGCGCGGCTTCATCATTGAAAACAGGTACGCCACGTTGCTATCCGACGAAAAGGCTACGGCATTCGCCACATTCGGATCGGCCTGCAGGATATCGGCAACGGCTTTCTGGCGCTGCGCCATCGATTCGAACGAAATATCCTGGCCCGCCATCGTGACGCCGAAAACGAAGCCGCTATCCTGGCTCGGAATGAAACCCGTCGGCATGGTCATGAAGATGTAGACGGTTCCTGCAAGCGCCGCCGCCGCGACGGCCATTGTCGCGAACTTGTGGTGTAATACCTTTTGCAGAGTGAAGTCATACGCACTGGCCAGAGTTTGGAATCCGCGTTCGAGCGCTACCAGGAACGGGCCATGTTTTCGATTATGCGGAGGCAGATAACGGCTGCCGAGCATGGGAGTGAACGTCAGCGAAACGAAGCCCGAGATCAAAATGGCAACGATGATCGTTACGGAGAATTCGTGCAAGAGCTTCGTACCGGCCTTTCCCCATTTCCATATAGCGAACGATGTTCTCGAGCATGACGACGGCATCATCGACCACGAATCCCACCGACAAGGTCAGCGCCATGAGCGAGAGCGTGTTCAGGCTATAGCCGAGCAGATATATTGCGGCAAACGTTCCGACGATCGAGAGCACGACAGCCGATCCGGGAATCAGCGTGGCGGAGATATTCCGCAGGAAGAGGAAGATGACCATGACGACGAGCGCAACGGTCAGCATCAACGTGAACTCGACATCATGAATCGAGGCCCGTACTGTTTCGGAAGCATCGTAAAGCAAGAGCAGTTCGACCGACGGCGGAAGCCCCGCCTGGAGCGCGGGAAGCAACTTTCGAATCTGATCGACGATCTGGACCGTATTCGTGCCCGGTTGGCGCGATATGGCCAGGATAATGCCGCGGGTGCCATTGTTCCACGCAATCGTCTTGTTGTCTTCGACACTGTCGATGACGTTTGCGAGTTCCTCGAGACGCAACGGGACTCCTTTGCGCCATTCGACGATGAGTGGCCTGTACGCCGACGCTTGCATCAACTGGCCGCTCGATTGCACTGTGAATGCCTGCTTGGGTCCGTACAGCCGGCCGGTGGGCAGGTTCACATTGCTCTGTTGCACCGCGCGTTGCACTTCGTCGATTCCGACCTGATGCGCTGCAAGCTTGTCCGGATCGGCCTGAATGCGCACGGCGTATTTCTGGGCGCCATATATCTGCACGCGGGAGACGCCGCTGACTGTGGACAGACGCTGGGCCAGGACCGTTTCCGCGTACTCGTTGACCGTGTATAACGGGAGCGTGCTCGAATTCAGCGCAAAGTAAAGAATCGGCTGTTCGGACGGATTCTGCTTTGCGTAGGAGGGTGGCCGCGGCATGGGAGGCAGGACGGCTTGAGCGATGGCAGACTGGACATCCTGAGCGGCGGCGTCGACATCGCGATCCAGCGCGAACTGGATGGTGATTATCGTGGTGCTCTGGGAGTTGGACGAACTGATCGATCGCACGCCCGCGATCGTCGAAAATTCACGTTCCAGGGGCGTCGCGATCGCGGATGCCATCGTTTCCGGGTTCGCGCCGGGCTGCACCGCCGTAACCTGAATCGTGGGATAGTCCACGCTGGGCAGCGCCGCGACCGGCAACGCACGAAAGCCGACGACTCCGAAAAGCAGAATCGCGAACGTCACGAGCGTCGTCATAATCGGGCGTTCGATGAAGATACGTGAAAGATGCATGACTACTTCGAGTTCGAATTCTCGGGCGCTGCGGCCGTTACGATTTTCGCTCCGGGAAAGAGACGGGACTGGCCGTCGGTGACGATCCTTTCTCCGGAGGCGACGCCACGCTGCACGATCACTTTGGCCCCTATCGTTTCCCCAACCGCAAGAGGACGCGGCTCAACAGTCTCGTCCGACTTGACAACATAAACAAAGGACCCCTGCTGTCCGGCCTGAACGGCCTCTGCCGGAATCGTCGTGGCGGTCTGCGTGTCGATGGTGAGCACAACATTCACAAATTGGCCTGGCCACAAACGGCCGTCGCGATTATCGAAACCTGCCTTCAGGCGGATCGTCCCCGTATTCGAATCCACGGCGTTATCGATGACCGCGAGTGTCCCACGAACCATCTCGGCGGATTCCTTGTCTGGAGATACTTCGGCCATCAACCTGTGCCGCGAATTTTGCTGCGCGATCGGGCCGAGGTAGCGCTCGGGAACGCCGAATGATACGAAGATCGGCACAATCTGATTGATGACGACCAGCGGATTGTCGCCATTCGCCTTCACGAGATTTCCGGGATGCAGCAGAAGATTGCCGGCCCTGCCGGAAATCGGAGAACGAATTTCGCAATAGCTCAGGTCGAGCCCGGCCTGCGCCACAGCGGCTTGATCGCTTTCAAGCGCCGCGCGCATGCTTTCAATCGAAGCTTCGCCGGCCCGCACGGATTGCGCCGCCACTTCAGCCGCAGTTCGAATCTGCTCTTCCTGCATTCGCGTGGAGAGGCCTTCTCTCGACAGTTGCTCGAACCGCGCTGCGTCCGCCTGCGCGTTCTTCAATTGGGCGCGGTCACGGGCAAGATTGGCTTCGGCCACGCGAAATTGCGCTTCGTCTTTTTTCACTGCAGCCTCCGCCTGACGCAGTGCTTCGCGAGACGGACGAGAATCAATCTCGAAAAGAAGATCGCCTTTGCTCACATTCGCCCCTTCTGCGAATTTCACACTAAGCAATTGTCCGCCGACTTGCGCCTTCACCTCGACGCTCGAGGACGGCTCCACATTCCCGACGGCCCGCACCTGGATCGGCACGGATTCCTCTGTCGCGGTTCCGATGCTGACCGGAACCGGCGGAAACGTGATCCCACTGGACTGCGCCTGGGGAGAGGAACTGCAGGCAGTCAGAATCAACGCAATGATTGCAGCCGTCGCAACTCTGGTTATCGTCATGATTTGCCGTTCACTCCACGAAATCGCAGTTTAACCGAAACGTAGGGCCACTAGCCAATACGCCTCCGCCGGAGAAGGAATCCGTGAGATTCTCCTGCCTATATAAACA
>QHXC01000489.1 GCA_003222815.1 Acidobacteriota bacterium
GTACTCCAGTACGATCCATTTTCAGTTCACAATTCGCGTCGTCCAATCGGGAAGCGTCTCGGTCAACGATGAGCTGGTTTGTTCCTGGATCTCGATTGCCGAATCCACCGGTTGGGGAACGCGCGCAAGTGGCCGCAGCGCTACGCTGTGCTCGACAACCACCCGTGAGACCACTATCGCCTGCGTCAAGTCTTTTTGAAGCTCAGCCGCGGTCGGATACCGCCGTTCCGGGCGTTTTTCAAGGCACTTGTTCACGACATTCTCGATGGCGACTGGGATATTGGGGTTGATGCTTCGGACGATTTCCGCCTCTGCGTTGATAACCTGGTTAATCGTGTCGACGAAATTGGCGCCGATGAAGGGGAGCCGTCCAGTGAGCATTTCGTATAAGACGACTCCGACAGAGAAAATGTCGCTCCGTGCATCCACATCCCGCCCCAGCGCCTGTTCGGGACTCATGTAACGGACCGTCCCTGTCAGTACTGAACGAGTCGCTTTGCTACCGAGGGTCGATGATTCCCCGGCGCAGTTCGCTCGCATGAGCTGCGCGATACCAAAATCCAACAATTTGATGCGGCCTTCTTCAGTAATAAACAGGTTCGCCGGGGTGATATCGCAATGAACAATGCCCTTCGCATGCGCTATTCCGAGCGCTTCTGCAACCTGGATCCCGCACACGATGGCTTCCTCGATGGTCAGCCGGTGGTTGCACAAGTGCTGCCGGAGTGTCCTACCTTCTAAAAACTCCATGACGATAAACGGCTGACCTTGATACTCATCGATGGCGTGAATGGTGCAGATGCCCGGATGATTCAGAGCCGAAGCGGTACGCGCTTCTTGTCGAAATCGTTCCATGGCTCGGTGGTCTCTGCGGAATTTCTTTGACAGGAATTTCAGCGCCACAAATCGGCCGAGTTGGGTGTCCTGCGCCTTATAAACGACGCCCATTCCGCCGTGACCCAGCGTTTCCACAATGCTGTAGTGAGAGACGATTTCACCGATCATGTGAAGGACTCCTGCTCTTGATGATCACGGCGTTCAATACCTTTCGTGCAAAATTGGCGAAAGACGCACGGCGTGAAGAGGCCAGGCGTCTTTCGCGTCAGCCGGTGCCCGAAGGCCCGGCTCTCGACATTGGGATCAGCGGTTGGTGTTTGTGGTAGCCACTTGTTCCGTGGCGATGTTTTTCGCCAGTCGGCGTTCGACTGAGGACTTGGGAAATTGCCCGCCGCTGTCGGAACCCGTCCAGCGTACTTCGGACAGGAAGTGGTTGTCCCCGTACCGATTGAAGACGAGCTGCCCGGCCGCATTCTCGAGGCGACTGGTGATGGGGATCGTAACGATGATCGAGTTGTGCCCGTTCCTATCCGACACCTGGACCACCGAAGCATTGTTATGGTTTCGCCACACGGCGTAGAGCCCAGCCGGAAATTTCTGGTCGCCGATGTAAAACTCGAAGGGGACGTTCACTTTCATTCCCCCCGACTGCGCCTGGACAACGGCAGGAATGCTCAGCAATGCCACCGCAGCCAGTGCCGCAACAATCTTCAATATTCGAGCGCTTGCGTACTTCATTTAAACCTCCCTCTTTTTATTGGTCTTCACTCAGCAATGGCGAATCGCAGTGAGGCATTTCACAGGCGGCGTGAGGGATGAGCAAGAGAAGGTTACTGACGAACAACGCGGAAGTAGAAACTGCTGATGCTTTCTGGTGGGCGCGAGTCCGAAATCCCCATCAGACTAAAACTGTAATCGCCGTTGGAGAGGAGTGGAATGGGTACTGTCAAAACCACTGCTTTGCCATCGCGAGTGGTCGTTGCGCTCAGCCGGTCTCTGGTCCAAAGTTCCTGGCCGCCGGCGTCGCGCAGGGCGGCGCGGTAACTGTCGTAATTGTCGTCAAGCAGTGTGAGGGAGAACTGCAGAAGGGAAGCGTTAGCGGTTATCGCGATCTTCGGAATGTCACTCGAGCTTCTCGAAAGGCCGGGTATCAAGTTGAACGCTAACAGCGCCTGGGGCACGGAAGACTTCGTTGCGCCCAATGTTTCTTCGAGTGCTTGAACCTGGGCCCGCATCCTTTCGCCCAACGACTGACTCTCGCCCAATTGCCGTTTAGTTTCGTCGCGCTCTCGGCCCACATCGGCGAGCTGTGCCGTCGCAGAATGAAGCTGTCGCTGCAACTCGACGATTCGGAAGACGGACCACATACTTCCAACGATCATGAGAACGACCACCGCGGATGCGGCGTAAGCGATCGCCGGACGATAACGGAGGAAATTCGCTACGGCGCCCCAGAATACGTCGCGAGCGGGTGATTCCGGTGATGCAGCGGATCGAGGCGAGTCGCGAACAAATCGCTCGAGCGAGCGCCCAAACTGAAGTTTGCGTTGCCTCTCGCCGGCAGCGAGAAAGTAGTTGTTAAACCGCTCGAGCTCATCGCCCTTCAGCTTTCCGGCGATTGAGGCATCGATCAGGTCATCCTCAGCAGCAACCAGCAGATCATAAGCGTCCTCATCGGACATCAACTGGAGCTCAACTTCTTGCTGTTCCTCGGGAGACAGATCTCCCAGGAGATATTTCCTCAGAATTTTCTCATCCCCGGTGTTGACCTTCATTGCTTGTGACGCTCCTGGTTCGCATCAACGTCGGACTGAGGAATCAACCTCATCAATTTAATATGACCGCCGCTGTGATTTCATTTCACGCGCTCCTTGCCTCAGCGAGACAGTCCTCCGTGCATTTCATCAAATTCGCGCGTATCCGGCAGGCCCGTATGCGAAGGGCGTTCATACCTAAACCCAACTCTTCAGCCAGCTTCTTGCGGTGATCAATCTTGGCGTGCTTTTCCAACTGATAGTAGGCCATGACAAGATTGCGGTCGGGCTGGGGCAGCCTCTCTACACACTTTTCCAGGCAGGCAAGTTCCTGCTCACTTTCCTCATCCGGCGGTGACGCTTCCGGCGGCGTGACCGCCGGCATCCTGTCTCGTCTTAAGGATTCGCGGAAAATGTTAATCGCCACACCGCAAAAGTAATGCGCGGGATCTCCAACATAGCTCGCCTGGATTTCCGGGAGTTTGTGTGCCACACGATTGATTGTTTTGTCGGCCAGCTCTTCAGGAGTGGTTGATGCGCGAGACACAAAAATTTTGATCAGCCTTTTGCGAATCCACTCGTATTTTGCTCCA
>QHXC01000490.1 GCA_003222815.1 Acidobacteriota bacterium
AAACCTCATGTCCAGGATCGAGAAAAGCAGGAAGAGTAAGATTGTAATCTGTACGGAACTTTCTGACCGTGTCCCAGTCGGTATCGACGCTAACCGCGAGCATCTGGAATTTCCGCTCTTTGAAAGCCCTGTTCATCAACTCCATTTCGGGCATCTCGTCGATACATTCCTCGCACGACGTCGCCCAAAAATTCAGGAACACCAGCTTGCCGCGGTAATCTGTGAGCTTCACCTCGCGTCCAGTCTCATCTTTAACAGAAAACTGGGGAACCTGCTGTCCCACCTCGATGACGCCAGGCTGCCTCACCTTGTGATAGACCCAATAACCCGCAATAGAAATGACGACCAGGAAAAAGAGGATGATCGCCTTTGCACGCATCGCGACATTGTAACGCGAGGCCCGCCTCAATGAGCATCATTGACCTGCCGTTCCAGAACGTCCAGAGGGACTGCGCCATGGCCTAGCACGACGTCATGAAATCGGCGGATATCGAAGCGAGATCCGAGCCGGCGCTCGGCGCTGGTCCGCAGTTCACGGATCTTGAGCTGACCCATCTTGTACCCCAATGCCTGTCCGGGCCACACGATATATCGATCCACCTCCACGATGATGTCTTGATCCGTTTTGGCGGCATTGGCTCGGAAGAAGTCGATGGCCTGATCGCGGGTCCATCCCATAGAGTGCAGGCCGGTGTCGACGACCAGGCGGATGGCGCGCCACATCTCATACGTGAGCTGGCCAAACTTCGAGTACGGATCCTGGTAAAAACCCATCTCCTCGCCGAGTGATTCCGCGTAGAGCGCCCAGCCCTCAACAAACGCGGTGTAGCTGGAGTTCTTGCGAAACTCCGGCAGACCCGGCATCTCCTGCGCTAGCGAAATCTGAATGTGATGACCGGGCACGGCTTCGTGCATCGTCAACGCTTCCATCTCCCATTTGGGGCGCGCCTCGAGCTTGTAGGTGTTCGCAAACATAAACGCAGACCGGGCCGCAACGAACGATCCTGGGTCGTAGTACGCAGTCGTCTGCGTCTTTGAAGTAGAACTGTGGGCTCGTCCGCAGGAATTTCTTGAAGTCTTCGTAGCTCCCTTTGAAGCCCGATTCGGCGATGACTCTGTCCATCTCCGCGCGAATGCGCTTCACTTCCGCAAGGCCGATCTCGTGAATCTCCTGTGGAGTTTTATCTGTGGTCGTGTGCCATTTGACGTTATAGGCATACATCGAGGCGCCGCTCGGCAGTGCCCTCACATCTGTCGCCTCCCGGCAGGCGGGCAGGTATCGGGAAACCAGGAAATCGTGCAGCTTCATGAACCCTGGCACGACCACTTGCCGATAAGCGGCTGCCGCACGCCCGGTCAAGCTCGCACGTTCCGTTTCAGGAATCGACGCGAGCGTTTTCGTGAAGGCCTCGAGCATCGGGCTTTTTAGCGGGTCCTCAAAAATTTGTGCCTTGATTTGGTCCGGAACTTCACGAAACGTGACCCGCGGAGGCGTCATTCCCGCCGCGATTCCTTGCTCCATCAGCGCGATCGTTTGATCCACCAACAGCCCGATGCGTTGAAGACGCAAGATGATGTTCTCGTAATCCTCACGCGTCTCAGCCGGCATAATCGCGAACGTGCGGGCGACATCCTGCTGGATACCTTCGAGCTGATTCATCGGCATCATCAAGTTGTGTGGAATGACTCCGCGAATCGGCAACGCATCGTTATGGAAGTCGAGACCTTTCACTGCCGTTTCGAGCAGATCACGGTACAGGTCGTAATTAATTTGATCCTCTGGCTCGAGCTTGGCGCGATCTATCATCGAAAGACGTTCGAAACTCTTCTTCAGATACTCGGCTCGAGCATCGATGGCAGGCTGCGAATAATCCGTCCATCGCATGTTCTGACCGGGATACCCGATCGATGTCGCCAGCTCGGGATACTGGGTCATCCAGTATTTCCAATCCTCGTCGAGTTGGTTACGCAACATGTCTTCGTGCCTCGTTGTCTGTAACGCGCATGCGGCCACGGTCCCAACCAATACGAGTCCGAAAAGAAAATGGCTGCTCATCAGTCGCCTATTGCTGCACGGCCCGGTCTTCGGTCTTGGCCAACCTGGCCATGATTTGCCGGATAGGCTCATTGTCTGCAAATACCTGCCACACGGCCACACCGCTGTCACCCACAATAGCCTGCCAGGCAGCCGGCGTCTCCCAACGGTTTGCAGTATCAACCAGGCCATCCTGGGTGAACGTTCCTCCCACTCTTCCAAAGATGGCCACAATGGTTTCTTGTTGGAGCATGCGTTCAACTCGGATCCAGTAATCCGGAACCATCGCAAAGTAGGCTTGCCACGCGTTGCGCATCGCCTCCCGGCCGGTCACGGAGCGTCCCAACCCATCAATGAAAACGTGATTCTCGTCGATCAACTCACAGATACCGTCGACATCGTGAGCGTTGATCCGGTCAACGAATACAGAGACAGTCTCGGATGCGTTCATGTATCGCGGGTCCTTGCAAATTTGAAAGTAGATCGGCAGAGGAATTATCGTACGAAGATTGGCGATGAACAACCAACAGAGTAGGGATAATAACTGAACCTATTGAGTGTGTGCGCAGTCCTGCTGGCGCGGTCATAGACCGCGCCCACAGTTCAGATCATCTAGAATCCTCAGGATCAGGAGGTCTGGAAATTGCGGCTTTGAATAGCGCACGTGAAACCGCAACGGCAAAAGGCCCATGACTTCGGCCCGTCAGTTCGCTTGCGGCGCCCAGTGGGTCAGAAACGCGGTGAACTTATCGAGGTTGTAGCCTTGACCTTCCTCAAGCTCGCCAGTGTTTTGTGATTGCAAGACTTTACCGTCCGTGTCGAGAATGAAGATGTGCGGGTAACCAGGAATTTTCGGATAACGCGACAGCACCTTCTCATTCAAGTTCTCCTCGCTGAAGTTGATCTTCACGGTGATGTAGTTGCGGTCTCGGAGTCCGGCGAGCTGGGGATGGTCTTGAAAATACCGGTCCATGATATGGCACCACTTGCACCACTCGCCTCCGACTTCGAGCAGGACCCGTTTGCCTGTCCGGTGCGCTTCGGTTATCGCGTCCTTTATGTCCTTGTCGGCGTCTCTGCGCGGATCGTACTTGGAAACGGGTACGTAATCGTGGGAGGAAACTTGCCGGCAGCCCACCAGCGCCAAGACAACAACCATGCAGCCGATCATCTTCATGTTGCTCTCCCGTGGGTTTTTCGTGTGCTACTCCAGTTGAGACTAGATCCTACGATAACGCATCCGGACAAATTTTTGACTAACAGTAGCGAGCGTGCCTCATACCGAGGAGAGTGCCCACTCCCGGAACGCGGGCTTTAGCCCGCGTTTGCTTGGGCTTCGCGAAATTTGACCAGCAGCGTCTCCTCAAACGGTGCGACTGCCCGTTGCGCATGGAGCCGTACAAGCTGCGCTGCTTCAGCGCGGAACGTTTTGGATCATGTTTTCTCCAACATGAGCCATGCCGCTGTTGCAGCAGCGCGCTCATCTGCGCGCCATGGTTTTCCCGCTACATGTCCGATCGCCGTCAACGCCTCTTTGACCTCTTGCGGGTTCCGGCGTAGTTCTGAGGCTATGACTTCCTCAAAACGCCTATCTGAGAAACTGCGCCATTCCAGCTTGTGCTGACTAGCTGCAACTTCAAGAACGCGGCGAAATAAGATCCCTTCGGCGGCGTGGGCGCGAATGTGCGGATTGCCGATCCGTTCGAGCGCGCGATCTGGGGAACCGACCACTCCCACGCCGGACACCCGGAATCCCTTCGACCGCAACTCCGCTTGAAGCCTCGCCAGCGCCTCGTTCGCTACACTTTCGATTCGACGCTCGAATGGCCGGACGGCAGATTGCGCATCAGACCAAGGCAACTCCATGACTTCGTGGTGAGGCTGACTCGTGGCCGGAAGATGAGGATCGTGCAACGCAACTTCCCAGCGTCCGAGATATATCGGCGTCGAGATCCCTTGCGCGAGTGCGACGGCTATAGCTCTGGCCGTTTTCGCTCGAAAACCTATGCTCGCAATGTGCTTCCTCAGCGTGGTGTCCTCTCTTCTGGTGAGCAAGTTCCCGTAGCGAGCGTGCCTCATACCAGGAGAGTGCCCACTCCCGGAACGCGGGCTAAAGCCCGCGTTTGCTTGGGCTTCGCGAAATTTAACCATTTTGTACTACTAATGGCGGGTTTCTTTGGATTTTTGCGAAGATTTTTTTGCCGCGAATTGCGCGAATGACGCGAATGGGCGGCCCATTCGCGTCATTCGCGCAATTCGCGGCTCAGATTTTGGTTGCGGCTCCGCCGCGCTGTGAACATTCT
>QHXC01000491.1 GCA_003222815.1 Acidobacteriota bacterium
GTTTTATGTTGTGACATTCCCACTGTCAACAGTTAAGTCGAGGTCGTGCACTGTCGAAAAGGAGCGCGAATCCTGGCGCTAGATCGAACCCGCTCGAATCGTTTCTTGTGAAACACCGCAAAATCGATGTTCAGAACGTTGAGAGAGCGTTGATCAGCCGTTCAACGTCTGCCATCTCATTGTAGATTTGGGCGGAGACACGTACGCGAAGCCGCTCTTTCCATGCATACACATGCACCTCGATGCCGTGATCGAACAGCAGAGCATCGCGCACGCGAATACCGTCGTCGCGAGTGGTGCCCAGTCGGCCGGGCAAAGGGACAGCAACCATTGTGCCGATCATGTCTTCGGGGCCCAGCAGCGTGGAGTTCCAGCGCGCCGCCATCTCCCGGCCGGCATTCCACGCCAACTCGTGGCTGTAGCGTTGTACGTTGTCTACCCCCAGTTCGCACATGAATGCGATGCCCGCCGGGGCGGCCAGATGCGGAGTTGGATCGCGTGTCCCCGGCCAATCGAACTCCTGAGCCATTCCCTGATCGAGCCCCCAGGAAATGACGGTGTGATGAAGAGTTGCCTGGCGTTCCGGCGCGGTCCATAGCACTGCGCTGCTGCGCGGGGAATAAGCCCACTTGTGGAGATTTCCGGTGTACCAATCCACCGCCAGAGACGGAACATCAAGGGGAATCGCGCCAGGTGCATGAGCACCATCGACCAGAACCGCGACTCCCCGGTGGTGACACCGCGAGGCAATCTCAGCAACCGGCAGGATTAGAGCGCTCTCTGAAGTGATGTGATCGATGAGGGCCAGTCGCGTTCGAGGACCGATCGCCCGTTCGATAGCTTCGATCACTGCCCACGGTCCAGTAATCGATTCCGGAAGTTCAACGACTCGCACTTTCGCGCCCCGCAGGCGGGTCGCGTATTCTGCAGCGTTCCGCACGGCGCCATAGGCATGATCGAGAATGAGCACCTCATCTCCTTCACGGAAGTCGAAGGTGCGAAGAACGGCATTGACGCCACTTGTAGCGTTATCCACAAACACGAGGTCTTTACCATCCGCTCCGACAAACCGGCCGACTTCATCTGCAGCCGCACGGAGCCGAGGCTGCTTGGCGCCGTCTGCACCAAGCCGGATCCCGGCGAGTTCCCGCAACAAAAAGTGCGATGGCTGCCGCTCAATCTCATCACGCAACTTCTGCTGCGCCTCCAAGACGCAGCGTGGAGGCGCACCAACCGTACCGTGATTGAGATAAGTGATATTCGGATCGAGTGCCCAGTGCTCCCGCATGGAATGTCCGAAATGTTTCATACCTCGAAGAATAGAGCACCGCGCTTAAAAAAAACAGGCTCAGAACCTCACCAGATCGTTTCGACAAGACCTGAGTCGACGATTTGTTGATCGCACGTGATAAGCGGCATATCCAGCCTGGTTGCGGTTCCCACAATCAGCCGGTCGTACGGGTCGATGAGAGAAATGCTGCGAGCCTCGTTCACATCGAGCCAGTCCAGCGGAACGATGTCGAAGCCGCGATGGTTCTGGAGACGGCGGCACCAATGTTCGAAGCTTTGATCAAGACTGAGGCGCCCCAGTTCCATCAGCAGCACGACTTCCCACAGCACCATGCTTGGAATCACGACGACGGCCTGAAGCGACTCGGCTCTAACAAAGATCTGGTTGGCTTTTCTCCCTAGCCGCGCGCTTCTGTTCAGCGTGTGATACACAAGGGCGTGAGTGTCCGATACGTACATCAACGCTCGGATAGATCTCGAATCATGCGTTTAACACGCTTCTCGGTGGAACGCTGAAGAGATTTACGGACTTCGCGAATCGCCTCATCCACATCGACAGGCCCCCGCCATGTCGCCGATCCGCGCAGCCGCCATGGTTTTTGCTTCGGCCGACCAACCTTTTCCTCAAAGGTTTCACAGTTGACCAAAACCGCCGCCGGCCGCCCTCGTTTGGTAATCGTTACCGCTCGGCCCGACCGCCGAACTTCATCGATCAGCGTGCTGAGCTGCTCTCGGGCCTTGCTGAAGGTCACCCGCTTGGAAGACATGAGCTAATTGTACACATTGGCTTGTACAGACCGTAGATTCTTTTTTGACATTTTTTTAGCCGCGAATTACGCGAACCGGCGCAGAAAAGAACCGATCGATGCGCCGGTTCGCGTCGTTCGCGTAATTCGCGGCTCAGGTTTTTGGTTGCGGTTCTCTAAAGTGGGCGGGAGAGATGGAAATTCGTGCACTGTACGATGCCGGCAGCATTGACACTCACAGTGGCAACCCATAGCATGTGCCGCTAAGAACTAGCGAGCGTGCCTCATACCGAGGAGAGTGCCCACTCCCGGAACGCGGGCTTTACCCGCGTTTGCTTGGGCTGCGCGAAATTTGACCATTTTATGAACATTCTGACCGCCAAGAGGCTCGAACGCCATCGGATTTGAGAGGAGGATCTATGAAACGCACCTGGATCGCTTTGCTCGTTGGGCTGTTGGGATCCGCTATGACCTGTGCAAGCCTGCGGGCCCAGGCGACAGCCCAGATCAGCGGCGCCGTTCGAGATCAGAGCGGGGCCGTGCTGCCTGGCGTGGAAGTGACGGCAACGCAGACGGACACGGGTATCGTGCGAATGGCTGTTACGAATGAGACCGGGTCCTACGTACTGCCGAACCTGGCGGTGGGCCCCTTCCGCCTTGAAGCAGCATTGCCGGGATTTCGTACGTTTGTACAGACCGGAATTGTCCTGCAGGTCAACAGCAACCCCGTGATCAACCCTGTTCTGGAGGTCGGTCAGGTCACCGAACAGGTTGAGGTCCAGGCCAATGCTTCACTCGTGGACACGCGAAGCACGGCAGTGGGTCAGGTTATGGAGAATGAGCGAATTTTGGAGTTGCCTCTGCAGGGGCGGCAGGTCACCGACCTGATTACGCTCTCGGGCGCTGCGGTCGAGACGGGCAAATCCGCCCCCGAGGGCTGGAATAAGGGAACAACCGCCGGTACGTTCATCTCCGTAGCCGGTGGACAGAATTTCGGAGTGATGTATGCCCTGGATGGGGCGATGCACAACAACGGGTATGACGGGACCTCGATGCCAATGCCGTTTCCGGATGCACTGCAGGAGTTCAAGGTGGAGGCCAGCGGTATGGGCGCCGCGGGCGGGACCAGGGGATCGGGCGGCCAGGTCAACGCGGTAACGAAGTCGGGCACCAATGAGTTCCATGGCAACGCGTTTGAATTTGTGCGCAACTACGCTTTCAATGCCCGAAACTTCTTTGCCTTGAAGAGGGACAATTTGAAGCGCAATCAGTTCGGCGGGACGCTGGGCGGACCGATTTCGAAGAATAAGCTCTTGATGGCCGGCGACTGGACAACTTTCGCCTCTCCGGCTTGCAATGCCGGCGGGCAGATCAACTTGTCCCCGCCATTCGTCAACAATCACATCGATCCCGCCCTCTACAGCAAACCGGCGGTGGCCATCGCGTCCAAACTTCCGAAGCCCCAGGATGACTGCGGAAAGATCGTTTACTCTGTCCCGGATAAACCCAACGAGTATCAGATTGTCGGCAAGGCCGACTATCAGAAGAGCGATAAACATTCCATCTTCGGGCGGTACGTTGTGACGAGCTACAAATCGCCGCACCCTTACACCCTGACAAACGGATTCCTCCTGGCGCTGGAGCCCATGGACAATGGCGGTAACAGCAACCTCGCCCAGTCGTATGCATTAGGCAGTACTTATCTCATCGGGCCCAACACCGTTAATTCCTTTCGTGTAACGGCGAATCGAACCGTAATCGGCCGCCCCGGCGTGAAGTTCTTTTCCGCACCTGATCTTGGCATCAAAGCCTTCAGTTATACCGAGGGCAGCATGCAGGTAACCGTGACCGGCGGATTCGGCTTCGGTGCTCGAACGTATCCCAATCATATCGTAACGGACGCGTATCAGATCTCCGACGATCTCAACCTTGTTCACGGAAACCATCAGCTGACGTTCGGTGGGAACTTCGCGAACTGGAGGACCTATCAGCGTGACCATACCAGTGACCAGGGAGTTTATACCTTCACTGGTCAGGCGACCGGTTTGGGAATGGCTGACTTCCTGACCGGAAGACTGACAAGCCTCAATCAATTGTCGCCGGTGC
>QHXC01000492.1 GCA_003222815.1 Acidobacteriota bacterium
ATAAAGGTCACGTCCGACCAGTCGTTACCGTTTCTCGGGTCGGACGCCGCATTGATCACAACCGCCGAACCGCCGACGTTGTGGTTGTGGAGCGAGGCGCCGAACGCCCGCGCGAGCTGCCATCCGGTGTACTCGGAGCCGGGCACCGCAGGCCCTGGGCCGCCGCCGAAGCCGAGCGTCACCAGCTGATCTTTCGAGTTGAAGTACGTTTTCGCGATGCGGCCGATGCCTTTCGTCGTGTCGTTCATCGCGCCGGGAAATTCGTATGGAATACCTTGAGCACTGCGATCGATGCCGCCTGTGTAGGCATAGACCATTCGGCGTCCCGAGTCCATTAGTCCCTTGATCATGGCGTCGGTGTGCTCGGGCGTGTGAGACGACTGCGACGTGTCGGTCCCGGTCGTAATGCCCTCGCTGATCTCGCTCAAACACGCGACGAGCTCCGAGATGTAGCAGTCCTCAGGGTCGTACGGCGAGCGGCCGAGATCCCAGACAGACGAGCTCGGGGTTTGCGGATCGGCGATGCGGCCCGCAGTCCAGATGTTTTGAACGACCGAGCCATAGCTTTCCTGCGGCCAGGCGCCCGCGAGGAGCCCATCCGGGATGACGCTGCGCTGCAGCGTCTCGTACTGATGATGGTGCGTCGTGACGAATCCGGGCATGACAATAGTGCCCGAGCAGTCGACGATCTCGGCGTCGGAGACAGAGATGTTGGGCGCAATCTGGGCGATCGTCTTGCCGTCGATCAGAATGTCCGCCTTCTCGAAGTCTCCTACCTTGGGGTCCAAGGTGAGCACCACGCCTCCCCGCAGCAGAATGCGGCGCCTCCGCCCGTTCCCGACCAGCTCCCGAAGGTCCGCGGGCGTCGCGGAGCGCAGATTGCCGAGAGGGCCGGTGTTCTGGTTCTCCGGTCCCCGGCTGCAGCCGACGGCTGCGAGGGTGGCGCCTGCGAGCCCCGAGGCGCCGGTCCGGATAAAATCACGTCGTTGCATCATGATCGGCCTCCAATCTCGTGTGGTGTGACGTATATTTGCGCAGACGCCTGCGTCGGCGCAAGACATTGATGCTCGTAGCTATCACATATATTCATATATTCTCAGCCGTGATCTCGTCACTTTATCAAAAGATTGGGGAATGGCTCACCAGTGTCAACAGGAGGTTCTGGATGAAGGTTAAACTCTTTGGTGCGGCGGCCGCAGTCATTCGCGCGTTCATCGCGTGAACCAGAAAACTCGGGATAGACTTGGTTGATTCGAACGTTGGTCCCTGAGAATGCTATTGCGGGTTCACGCTATGGCGCCGAGCAGAGCGCAGCTGGACAGCGAAAAATAAACTCTTCCCCTCCAGAGCTCCAGAGGGGAGAATAAACTTCACGCCAGAATTCCATCCACTTCAGCCAGATCTGCGGCTGTGAGTTTCCACGAGGCTGCATGGCTGTTCGCGCGCACCTGATATGGAGTTTTAGCTCCAGCGATGACGCTCGAAACCTCGGGACGCGCGGTGAGCCAGGAGAACGCCAGCTCCAGCAGCGAGTGACGGCGGGATTCGGCAAAAGCGATCAGGGCTTCCACACGTTCGATATTGTCAGGCGTAAAAACTTTCGGGCCGAACGCATCCTTGCCCCGGCTGCCTTCGGGAAACGTTTTGCCTTTGCGGTATTTTCCCGTGAGCAGCCCGTTTGCGAGCGGGAAGTAAGGCAGAAAAGCAACGCCGGTGCGCGCGCATTCTGGCAACACCTCTGCCTGTGCATCGCGTTTCAGCAGGCTGTACTCGTTCTGCACGCTCGCGAAATACCGAGGGCCGGGCGTCGCACGCGCCGCACGCATTTGTTCAGCGGAAAAATTCGAGCAGCCGATTTCACGCACTTTTCCGACCTTCACCGCGTCATTCAGCGCGTGCATTGTGTCCGCAATGGGCGTGCTCGGATCCGGAAAATGAATCTGGTAAAGGTCGATGGCCTCGACCTGAAGGCGCCGCAGACTGGCGTCGAGCGCCTCACGCACGTATTCCGGGCGCGCGCCGCGCTTGCCTTCGCTCATTTTCATCCCGAACTTCGTGGCAATGATTACCTTACTGCGGCGGCCCTTGAGCGCTTTGCCGAGAAAGTCTTCGCTCTGCCCCGCCCCGTAAACGTCCGCCGTATCAAAAAAATTGATACCCGCGTCGAGTGCGGCATCGACCACCGCCGCCGTTCCCGCAGCATCCGTCCGCCAACCGAAGTTGTTGCATCCGATGCCAACCACAGACACCTCAAGTGATCCAAGCCTGCGATATTCCATGAGTGCCTTTCCTTCCGCATGATCCTATTGTGGGTAGACGACAAATTCCCATAAGTTGCCGTCCGGATCCCGGAAGTACACGCTCGTAGCGGGTCCCCGCGCGCCTGTGACGTTGCGCGGCGAACTGACCTGATCGACTCCGCTGTCGCGCAGGTGCTGCTGAGCTTCCTGAATAGTGCCGCCCCAAACCAGACAAAAATCGGCATCTCCCGCCAGCGGAATATAGGCCAGGTTGAATTTGTCGTTGGGACCGATATCCTGGGGCTTGTTTTGGGCTCCCAGAACATCTTGCTTGTGGATGTTGATTTTCTGGTTCTCGCCGATCTTGATGGATACTTGTCCTTGTCCCTTGCGCCAGCCATCCTCATTAATTAATGTGAAGTCTAGCCGCTTGTAGAACGCCACAGCCCGCTCCATATCCGACACGTTGATGACCAGATGATCAAAGGATTTCACTTTGTTGGTGGAAGCTGTGTTCTTGCCTTGGGCCATAGCGGAAGGCGAAAACCACAGCGCCAATACGACAATACTCGCGGCCGTTGTGCGCATAAGCGTCCCTCGATGTAAAGCTATTCTGTAACGGCAGCATACTATACCAGTCCCGCAAAGTGACGGCCATCGCTTAAGCAACCTCGGATGAGGATAGCAGGATAGATCACAGACGCGGAGCGGCTTCACTACTTTGACGTGGTCACGGATAGCATGTAAGCTTGGGTCGAGCGGGTGGTTGGCAAGTAGCAGGGAGGCGACACATCTTGACAGGCCGGCAAACAGCGGAGATATTTCTCTGCTTAGGAGAACCCACAATGAAAACCTATTTGATCGTCGTTTCGTTGCTGATGGCCTGTCTTCTGACGGTTTCGACTCCAGCAACCGCGCATCATGGGACCGGCATTTCATACGATCTGTCGAAACTCGTGTCCGTCAAGGGAGTCGTTACGAAATTCGCGTTGTCCAACCCTCATTCGCAACTTTACTTCGATGTCACCGACGACAAAGGCAACGTCGAGCATTGGTCAGCCGAAATGAACGCGCCTACAAATCTTGAACGCTCCGGATTCAGCCGGAGGCAAATGCTCAACCTCTTCACCCCCGGCTCGGAAGTGACCGTCTACGGCTTCCGTTCGAAATCAGGTGCGCCTGTCGTGGTCTTTTCAAAGGCGGTACTTGCGGACGGACGCGAATTCAAGAGTCAGGGTGGACCAGGAAACATCGAATAGGGAGTTTCAAATGCGGAATTCGTTCACGCGCCTGTTCACCGCGCTCTTGGTGGTGCTGCTCGTCTCAACCCTCGCGTTCGCACAGCGCGGACGTCCCGACGCACGGCGCGGCGTCCAGCCTTCCGGGCCTAGCGTCCCACACGACCCGCACGACCTGACCGGAATTTGGAGAGGCAACACCCAGAGCCTGAGTAACGCGCCGCCGCCTATGACCGCATGGGGGAAGGAACAGTTCGATGCGCATAAGCCATCCTATGGCCCGAGAGCCGTTCCGCCCGCATTGGGGAATGATCCCACCGGCAAGTGCGATCCGCTCGGTTATCCACGTATCCTTTTCTTCGGCAGACCCTTTGAGATGATCCAAACAAAGGATCGCATTCTGCAGTTCTTCGAGTGGGGACGCGCGCTGCGCGAAATCTGGATCGATGGCCGGGAAATTCCGAAGGATCCCGATCCGAAATGGCTCGGCAACACCGCAGTTGGAAAATGGGACGGAGATACTTTTGTTGTGGATACCGTCGGTTTCGATGAAAGGGCGTGGATCGATCACTTCGGAAATCCGCACAGCGAGGACATGCATCTCGAGGAACGCTACCATCGCCTGGACCGCGACACCCTGGAAGTCGTTATGACGATCGATGATCCGAAGACCTATACAAAGGCCTGGGTCAGCGACAAACTCACCTTCCGCTTGCAGGCCAATGACAAAATTCGCGAGGATTTCTGCGTGCCCTCCGAAGAGGAATCGTTCAATCAGGGCGTGAGAAATCCGGCCGGCGGAGTAATCAATAAATAAGGATGACCTTATCTACTTCTGGTTAGCGGACCCCGCTGCGGGCAGGAACACCTTGCTGTTAAACGCGGAGAAATCCGAAGGCGCGCAGAAATTTTCCCCAAGTTCGGTGCCGGGGACCAAGGGCGTTTTGGTTGCCGGGGTCACCCATGGTTCGGTGTACGTCTTGGGATCGATAATTGTGATCTGCGCCTCGATCGTGCCGTAGTCCAGGCGGCGCCATCGCTCCACGACTTTCATCTCGTCGCTATGCGTCCAGCCCCCATCGGGTTGGGAATCTTCAAGCCACGACCTTTCGTCAAAACCGTTGGACTGGACGACAAACGTGTCTCCTTCCCAGTGACCAACACTCCATCCCATCCAGCGCGGTTCCGGCGGATTTTCGGGCAGTTTCCTTCCGTCGGTCCAGATAGTGCGCCACGTGTGGGTTATTTCAAAGAACTGAACCACCCGGCCGGGAAGCATAACGAATTCGAACCCGTAGTTGTCTGTGTGCAAGCGTGGCCACCCAGGAGGGTCGCAATTTATCGGCGCTCCGCTGCCCTTGTAGGTGTCTTTACTGTGAAGGAATTGTCCGGCGGCATTCTTGTCGCCGATTGTTGCTGCATGCTGCTGCTTTCCCCACTCTGTCAACGGAGGAGGATTCCTGAAAGTGGATGCGACACCACTGTAACCCCATACGCCTGACAGGTCACGTGGACTAAACGGGTGGCCTTCGACCTTGTACTTCACCTTCGAATCCGCTCTGTCCTTATTGTTCTGGCATCGGGGACACTGCTTCCACCCTTCGGGAGCAGGTACCGAGACTGGACCCTGGGCCGGTCCGGCAAATGAAAAAGCGAGCACCGCGACCAAGACGCTGATGGAGACCATGCTTTGTTTTCGCATTTGGATTCCTCCTGGCATTCACCCGCATTTTACAGTGAAACGTTCGCGTGGGGCCGCTATTTGCGATCGTCCAGCCCTAGTCATTGCACGACGCGCCATTTCGAGGCGAGCGCAGCACGCCTGACTTCGGTTCCACGCAAGAACACCTTGTTGATCTTGCGCGTGTTGGAAATGGAGTCGAGCGGGTTC
>QHXC01000089.1:0-5620 GCA_003222815.1 Acidobacteriota bacterium
TGTCGTTCGCTTCATTCAAGAACACTGCAAACTTCGGATCGTGCAGCAACTTGTGAACGCGGTCGAAATCAAAGTTCGGCTCCAACTCGCGCAGCTTGTTAATGATGTTGTTGCCGCGGACCGTTGCATATTGAAGGTAGGGTCCGGTCTCGCCGTCGAAATTCAAAGCTTCTTTGAAGTCGAATGCAATAATCGCGGTGCGCGTGAACTTCAGGAGGAAATACCGGAGCGCGCCGACGGCAATCTGGTGCGCAATTTCGTCGGTTTCTGCAGGTTTGAGCTCCGGATTTCGTTTCCCCACCTCGTTTCTGGCTTCAGATTCAAGCGTGTCGAGCAGATCGTCTGCTTTCACTCCCTGTCCCTTTCGTCCTGAGACTTCGATATGCGGTCGCTTACGGTCTTCCGGGGATATTTCGATGCCGAGCTGTTCGGCACACGCCGGGCTGAGCGCGACAACCTCGTATGAAAAGTGAATCGAGCGCCGCGCCTGTTCTTCATAGCCGAGCCCGAGCAGCCCCTGTCGTACGACATTCTGCAAATAGGACTGCCGGACATCGATCACGTTGTAGACGGTCTCGCCGCGGCCAAATGCAGGATGATCCGGCCGGCCGCCGCTGGAAGTTGTCACCCAGACGTCTTGTTCTTCAGTGAACGGGTCATATTTGAAGTCCTGATCGAGGAGGCCGAGCTTCCAGAGTTGGTACGCAATGTCTTTACCGACATAAGTCACAGTCCCATTGGAACGGACAATGATCTTGTCCTCGTCGTTGCTATCGGTTTCGAGACGCATGACCCAACAGCCCTTGTTCTTTCCCTTGGTCTCTAAAAGTATGGCCTCCCGCTCGCGAAGCTGCCGGAATGCGTAGTCCCAGAACTTCAAATGCAGAATGTCGCTCTCGCGCGGCAACAGGTCGTAGTGGACATTGATTCGCGCCATTGTTCGAAGATGGCAGCGCGCGATGGTCATCGCCACCGCTTCGGCCATACGAGCCGTATCGTTGTCGCCTTCTTCGATCTCCTTCAGCGTTTGAGCGCGAAGGTTGTGTTTCGGATCGTTGGACTCGTAAAACGGCGTGACTCTCGCGTAGACATCCCAGCAGTAGTAATCGAATTTCACGGTGGAGTCGGCAATGATCCGGCGGACATCGTCGAGAGTTTTCTTGGCATTTCGAAGATGGCCAATGTGGGCCGCTTTATTGGGGTTGATGTTCGTGTGTTCGACAATAACCTTGCCCGGGTCCGTGGCAAATCCACGAAGGCGGCTACCGCGTATGGCAGCGGCCCGGTCCAGGAAAATGTTGATGTATCCTGCGCCCGCCACCTCCATCCTTTCGACACCGTCGATCTTTCCGGTCCGCGCGATCAGTTCCCCGGCAATCATCCGCGGGGCCTTCTTGACCTGCCGCGCCAGTTCGAACGAGACCGGAGTCGCGAATTCGCCAAGCTCAATTTTCGGAGTCTGATTGAGAATCACTTCCGGGGGGTCGATATTCCACTGCGACCGGATGGCGCCCCGAAGCGCGTCCTTTATGCGTACGTGAATGTCCAAAAGCATAAACGGCAATGTTAGCACGCCGAAGATGCTAAGATTTGGCCTGCTTAGGTGGGGGGACCGGCAGTAGCTTGGCCGGTGGGCTCGACCTTAAAAATATGAAGACTCTGTACTTCGACTGCTTCTCCGGAATCAGCGGCGACATGACGATTGGCGCCCTTCTCGACGTGGGGTTGGATTTCGATTACCTGAAGGCCGAGTTGAAGAAATTACCTGTTGAAGGTTACGAGTTGAGGGCCTCGCGTGTCGTCCGCGCGAATGTGAGCGCGATGAAGTTCGATGTGCTGATGGAGGGTGACCACAATCATCCTCACGCTCACGAACATCCGCACGAGCACCACCATCACGGCCACGGCCAGTTTCACCGCAAAGCTTCTGAAATTTTGACGATGATACGGGAGAGCCGTCTCAACCCCAACACGAAGCGTATCGCCACAAACATCTTCACCAAGCTGGCGATATCCGAAGGCAACGTGCATCACGTTCCGCCCGAAGACGTTGAATTTCACGAGGTCGGTGCAGTGGACTCCATCGTCGATACGGCCGGCTCTGCAATTGGTTTCGATGCGCTAGGGATCGAGCGATTCCTCTGTTCGCCGATCAACATCGGCAGCGGTTTTATTCATTGCCAGCATGGAATCTTTCCGGTCCCCGCGCCCGCGACGGCGGATCTGTTGCGGCAGGCAACGATCTACTCGAAATACGCCGACACCGAATTGGTCACGCCCACTGGCGCTGCAATCTTGGCCGCAGTGGTGGACCGCTTCGAACCCCTTCAGAGTTTCGCCGCGGACCGCATCGGCTACGGTGCGGGCACGAAGCAATTCACGGACTTTCCCAATTGCCTGCGGTTGATGGTGGGAGAAGAACGCGAGTTGGCCTCGGCGTCCGGCGGCGAGACCGTCACCATTATTGAAGCGAACATCGACGATATGACCCCGCAAAACTTCGGTTACGTTACCGAGAAACTGCTCGCGGCCGGCGCTCTGGACGCCTTCACGGTTCCTGTTCAAATGAAGAAGGGACGGCCGGGCCATTTGCTTCAGGTGCTGGCGCGCTCTCGATCGGGAGTTCGTTGAGGTTGAAACGGCGCACGGGAGAGTACGGATCAAGGTGTCGCGGCTCGATGGTGAAATTGTGAATTTTGCACCAGAGTACGAGGATTGCGCGCGCATTGCGCGTGAGAAGGGTGTTGCTCTGAAGCGGGTTCAAGCGGACGCCCTAAGAGCATATCTAAATCGCCAGGGGCTGCACTCTTGATACTGGTATTCGCAAAACGTAGTCCCCTCCTTGGACAAGGAGGGGACTACGACTTGCGGGTAATGATCAGCTTTGCAGGGGTGAGGGGAATACGTGTCGCAACAAGCTATACTTAGCTCTATGTCCAAGACCTTCTACATCACGACGCCTCTTTACTATGTGAATGCGCCGCCGCACCTGGGTGGCACATATACGACCATCGTTGCCGATACGATCGCGCGCTACAAGCGCATGATAGGTTTTGACGTCAAGCTGCTTTCGGGCACAGACGAGCACGGCCAAAAGATCGAACGTTCGGCCAGGGGCCAGGGAATCGCTCCCCAGGCGCTCGCGGACCGCGTCTACACCGAGTATTTGGATTTATGGAAATTGATTGGTATCGAGTTCGACGAGTTTATCCGCACGACCGAACAGCGGCATCATACGAGCGTTTCCGAGCTTTACACGCGCGCTAAGGCCAATGGGTACGTGTACAAAGGCTCGTACTCCGGTTGGTACTGCGTTTCCTGCGAGGCGTACGCGCCCGAGAGCGATCCGTCGACGCCGGCAACCTGTCCGGATTGCGGTCGCAAGACCGAATGGTTTTCCGAGGAGAGCTATTTCTTCAAATTGTCGGCATTTCAGGACCGCCTGCTCGAGCTTTACGAAACGAATAAGGCTTTCATCCGGCCGGAGTCCCGCCGCAACGAGATCGCATCGTTTGTGAGGGGCGGTCTCAAGGATCTTTCGATCAGCCGCGTCAGTTTGAAATGGGGTGTCCCGCTTCCAGACGATCCGGGACATGTGTTTTACGTCTGGTACGATGCACTCACGGGCTATCTCAGCGGCATGGGCTTCAAATCCGATGATATGAAATTTTTTCGATACTGGCCCGTCGATGTGCATCTTGTCGGAAAGGACATCCTGCGTTTCCATGCAGTCTACTGGCCGGCATTCCTGATAGCAGCCGGACTCGAACCGCCGAAATCCGTCTTTGGCCACGGCTGGTGGCTGTTTAAAGACGAGAAAATGTCGAAGTCGCGCGGTAATGTCTTGAACCCTTATGTCTTGCTCGAAGTTTTCGGCTCCGAGCTGTTGCGTTACTACCTGCTGCGCGAGATGGTTTTCGGACAGGATTGCAATTTCAGCTTCGACGCCGTCATTCAGCGTTCGAACAGCGACCTTGCAAATGATCTTGGAAACCTCCTCAGCCGGACGATGGCCATGATTTCCAAGTACCGTGGGGGCCGCATTCCTGCGCCCGGCGAAGCCAAAGGCGATGGCGAAATTCGTGAGCTGGCCGGCCGTGTTGTTCAAAGCTACCGGGCCAACTTCGACGACTACAATTTCTCGCGCGGTCTGGAAAACATTTGGGAACTGATTTCTCGTGTCAACAAATACATCGTCGAGAACGAGCCATGGGCTATTGCCGAAAAGCCCTCCCAGGCGAAGAAGCTGGACAGTGTCCTGTTTCACGCTGCGGAATCATTGCGCTTGATTGCCGCGCTGCTCACTCCCGTTATTCCGAAGACGGCGCAGGCTCTCTGGCAGCAGCTTGGGATCGATGCAGATGTCAAAACCGTTCGTCTCGATGAGCTGCGATGGACTGAAGAACTGGCCGGCAAAACCATACGTGGCGGCGCAGCTCTATTCCCGCGGCTGGATCCAAAAGAGGTATTCACAAAAATGGATGACGTGAGCGGACGCAAGGAGGCCGCTGCTCCAGCGGTCCCGGCTGCAGCGGTCGAAACCGGCGAAGCTGCAGTTGCTTCAATGATCACCATCGATGACTTCGCCAAGGTGGACTTACGTGTCGCGACGGTAATCGAAGCCGAGCGCATCAAAGGCGCCGACAAGCTCCTGAAGCTCGTGGTCGATCTGGGATTTGAGAAGCGGCAGATCGTTGCCGGTATCGCTGTGGCGTATCAGCCGGAGTCGTTAATTGGACGAAAGGTTGTGATCGTTGCCAATCTTCAGCCCCGGAAGCTGCGAGGCCTGGAATCGAATGGCATGATCGTTGCGGCTTCTATCGGCCCGGACACTACGCCGGTTCTTGCTGGTTTTCACGAAGACATTCAGAACGGCGCCCGGCTCCGATGAAATGCTAATTGACTCCCATGCCCATCTGGACGATCCACGCTTCGACGTGGATCGCGACGACGTGCTGCAGCGGGCGTGGGATGCCGGTGTCCGCAAGATCCTGACCATCGGCAATGGCAGCGGGCCGGACCAAATGGGTTGCGGGATTCCGATTGCGGAGGCCCACGAATGGATCTATACCAGCGTGGGCGTCCATCCTCACGATGCTTCCCAGGTCGAAGAACGCCATTACTGCCTTATCGAGAAGCTCTCTGAGAATCTCCGGGTAATCGCCGTCGGCGAGACGGGCTTAGACTACTTCTACGACAACTCGCCTCGGGACGTTCAGCGTGAAGTATTCCGGCAACAGCTTCGGCTTGCGAAAAAGCTCGGATTGCCTGTCATTGTCCACACTCGCGATGCCGACGAAGACACCGAACGCATTCTCAGAGAAGAGGCGCCTCCTCTGGGCGTGATCCACTGTTTCACTTCCAGCGCGAGACTAGCGGACTTTGCTTTAGGAATCGGCTTCTCAATTTCGTTTTCTGGCATTGTGACCTTTCCAAAATCTCAACCGTTGGCTGAAATCGCGCGGCGGATTCCGTTGGATCGAATCCTGGTGGAAACCGATTGCCCGTATCTTGCTCCAGTTCCTCACCGGGGAAAGCGAAACGAGCCCGTTTACGTGGCGGACACTGCGCGTTTCGTTGCGGCGCTCCGGGATATTTCCGTCGATGAGTTGGCAGGGCA
>QHXC01000089.1:5706-22257 GCA_003222815.1 Acidobacteriota bacterium
TGCTTGTGGCGCCCGAACTTGCTCTCGTCGAGGAAGAGCTCAGAGGATACACGCGATCGGATATTCATCCCATTTCGGAAATCGGCGAGTATCTGCTCAATGCGGGTGGCAAGCGTATCCGGCCGGCCTTGCTATTATTGACGGCAAAAATGCTCGGTGCCACGTCTCCCACGGTCATTCGCCTCGCTGCTGTGGTGGAGTTCATCCATAACGCCACGCTTGTCCACGATGACGTCATTGATGCTGCCGATACACGCCGGGGCCGCCCATCGGCCAATTCTCACTGGGGAAACTCGATGACCGTGCTGGCCGGCGACTGGCTCTATATGCAGTCCTTCGCTGTGGCCCTCAGTGAGAAAAATTTTGAAGTCCTTAATACGCTGATCGATATCACGCAAAAGATGGTCGAGGGCGAGTTGTTGCAGCTCACGCTGCTTGGCAAGTCCGAGATCAGCGAGAAGCAGTTGTTGGATATTGTGGAGCGCAAGACGGCATATTTGTTTTCAGGCTGTACGAAGTTGCCGGCTCTTGCCGCCGGCCTGAACCACGGCTCTGCGGAACGGCTTGCCGAAGCGGGAAAGGCCCTGGGTATGGCCTTTCAGCTAATTGATGATTTGTTGGACCTAACCTCAACCAAAGACATACTGGGCAAGCCCGTCGTCAATGATCTGAAAGAAGGAAAGATGACACTGCCGGTATTGTTCGCGATTCGCGACGGCAAAGCCGAGGATACGGTCAAGGTCCAGAAGGTTTTGGATGAACGAGAGTTTCGGTCGGTCCATCGTTCGGAGATTTTGAGCCTCGTCGCAAGGTCGGATGGCCTGAATAGTACTCGATCCCTTGCACAGACATTTGCTTCACGCGCGATTCACATGCTTGAAGAATTCCCAAAGTCAATATACCGCACCGCGATCATCAGCATTCCTGAGTTTATTTTGAATCGCAGCGCTTGAATTACTGCAGAAACTCCACCAGCGCGCGATTAAACTCTTCGGGACTTTCCAGATTGCTCAAGTGAGTAATGAACTGCGCTGGAATGGAGTTGGATCCTCACGGCGCATATTTCGCGTATTTTGCGACGATAGTCTCTTTGATGCGTTCGATCGAAAGGCCGTCCTTGTGCATGTTTCGTGCATCGACGGCGATATTCTGGCAGATCGCGCATGCGGAGCCATGTTCGTCCATGAAGCAAAAGAGATTGTTTTTGTGTCCGAACATTTCGGGCGGCAGCGTTTGGGCGCGCTTCACGGCAGCTCTAGAGTCTTCGGCCGATTCGCCGGTCGTTCGTAAGGAAACCCACGCGATTCCCGCGAGAATGACAACGGCCGCTATGCTGAGCAACAGGTTTTGTTTGCTAGTCGGGTTCAATGATTCTTCCTTTCTCTCCATTTTTCAGTGACGAAATCACCGTCTTGAGTACGAAAAATATTTCTCCTTTTTGTTCATCGTCCAACTCGGTGCCGTCTTCGAGAGGCTCGTTGAGTTCGGAAACCACGTATTGTAGCAGGAAGGGTTCAGTGTCTGCCTGGAGACTCGCGACGATGGCCGGCTGAAGCGCCGTATTTTCGGCCTGGCTAATGCGGTCAATCCACGACTCGCTTTCACGGTATGCCACTTCAATGGCTTCAGGCGTTACCTTACCGACATCGTGAGGTTCTTGCGCTTCCACAGCTTTAAAGACCATGTAGGAAAGAAACAGAGATAATTCCTGAATCTTCTGACCGCTTTCTTGTGTCACTTCGACAACAAATTCGCAGATGGCGGGTTGCTGGCGGAAGAAGCGGTCGAACTCACCGACCATCTTTTGATCCGAGTACTCACCAACTTCCGAGCAAGCTTTCTCGACGGACTCCGCGGTAACCATAGGTGCTCCAATTTTGGCATACCGAGTGCACCCATCCAAGCGTGTACTTGGAAAACTTCCGCTGGGGAAGCCATTGTTGAAGGGTCGAGCAAAGCTGCTTGGTATGCTGTTTCCATTTCTGGCACTTTTCGCCGCACTCCTGATGGCCCAGGATTACGAGATGCTCCTTGAGGGCAAGTATGATGACTTTCTCCGGCTTCCTCGACAAACCCAGCAAAACCACGATTTCACATTCGTTCGGCTGATCTACAACGGCCGAATCCCAGGGTATCTGAAAAACTGGTATACCGATTATCCCACGGGAGACAGGAACCTGGTCGACGTCCTCCAGCGTTTGACCTACCTCGATGTTGCGCCCGAAAGCCGAGCCATTCCTATCCACCACGCCGACCTCTTCAATTACCCCATGATTTACTCCGGCGAAGCCGGTCAGATGCGACTCGACACGAGCGATGCGTCCGTCCTGCGCGAATACCTGACGCGTGGCGGGTTCTGGATGATCGACGACTTCTGGGGTACCTTCGAGTGGAGCAACTTCGAACGAGAAATGAAGAAGATCTTTCCGGATCGGCCAATCGTAGATATCCCACTCGACCACCCGATCTTTCACACGTTTTACGACATCGACCAGAGAATGCAGGTGCCCAACATCGGCTACGCGTACAACCCCGGCAGTCCAACCTGGGAGCAGGACGGCTACCAGCCCTACGTTCGCGGTATCGTTGACGACAACAAACGCCTGCTCGTGTTCATCAATTTCAATACCGACCTCATGGACGCGTCCGAGTGGGCTGATGACGCGCTGTACCCACACAAGTTTTCCGCATATTCCTACAAGATTTTTTCCAACGCCGTGATTTACGCCTTGAGCCACTAAAGTTTTTAGGCGCAAGTCGCGGCTAAGAACCTTGCTAATATCGGTGCATGGACTGGGCTCGATTGCGGCAAAACATCGGCGAGTTTTTTCACGGTATGGCGCTGGCAGGCTATGAGAAACGGCTGCGCGAGCAGTTCGTGGAATTGAACGACCTGTTCCTACTGCTATGCTTCATGGAGCTGGTCGGATTGCCGAACCCCGCGACGATTTATCTATTGGAGGTCTATCCCTATTTCCTTCAGGAATTCCACCTCTGGCATCGAAGGATGGGCATGGATCATTCTCCATTAGGTAACCTTCCGTGCTGTTGAAATGCGCGATCTGCTCAAAAAACGAATCCTTTTCTTCGGAGGCAAAGGAGGTGTGGGCAAGACCACCTGCGCCTCCGCGATGGCGTTGGCGGCGGCAAAACAGGGGAAGCGTGTTCTGCTTGTTTCGACGGACCCAGCTCATTCGACGTCGGATATTTTCGAGCGGCCGTTCAGTAAGGAGGAGACCGAGATCTATCCGGGGTTGGTGGGTATCGAGGTGGACGCGGACTACGAAGCGCGCCGCTACATCGACACCGTGAAAGAGCAGATCGCCAGATTGTTCAGCCCCTCGATTCTCAAGGAAGCGCAGCGTCAGATCGAGTTGGTTTCAACGATGCCGGGCGTAGAGGAGGTTGCGCTGTTCGACCGCATGGGTGAATTGATGGTGACGCGTATCGATGTCTACGACCTTGTTATATTCGATACCGCTCCGACCGGACATACGATGCGTCTCCTGCGCATGCCCGAGTTGATGAGTTCCTGGATCGAAGCGCTTTCGAAGCGCCGCCGCAGTCTCATCTCCTTCGGTCAAAATATCGATAAGGTTGGCTCTGATCCTGATCCGATTCTGACCACACTGGAACGGCGGAAAGAGAAACTCGAACAAGTCCGCGCCCGGTTGATGCAGCACAATTTCACGGGCTTCGTGCTTGTGCTCGTTCCCGAGCGCCTCCCCATCGAAGAGAGCGCGCGGGCCGCGGAGACGTTGCAGGATGCGAACGTGAACGTGTGCGGCATTCTGGTTAATCGCGTTCTGCCGGAGAATTTGCAAGGGGAGTTCTATCAGGCTCGACGGCAACAGGAGCAGAAATATCGCGATGAGATCCAGCGAAGATTCGCAAAATATCCGGTGGAATGGATTCTGCAATTCGAGACCGACGTGTACGGCCTGAAAAACCTAGAGAGACTCAGCGAAATGCTGGCGGGCCCAAATGACGGCGCCCCACTCCGGTGAGTGACGCGGTTCTTCGAACGTGAAGCCGATAAGATTTCGGATTATGGGATGGCTGGCTATCGAACCGCTGAGCGACCTCCGGCAGTCTTCGACACCGACACGGTTGGATGCAATCTCGACAAGCGATCGAAGATGAGACGCAGCCTCGGTGAGAATTCGGTTGGCCGGCTCCGCCGGATAGAGTGCGGCGATCTCGGGAAACAGTCCCGCGATGTCCGGAACGCCGATTTTTCCCGAGGCCCACGCTCCGACCACCTCCGCCATCGATTTCAAACCAAGGCTTTGTGCAATACGCCCGGCGAACTCAGGCCGCTCTTGCGAATCCATCGACCGCAGCGCCGCTCGAACGGCCTCACGGCCGATCCAGAAGCCGCTGCCTTCATCACCGAAATAAGGTCCCCACCCACCGACGCGGAACATCGAGCGCTTTGCATCGCGGCCGATGACGATGGAGCCTGTGCCCGCAATCAGTAGAACCCCAGGATCCACTCCGATCGAACCGATGGAGGCGATAAACGCGTCGCTTTCGACGATGATCGTTGCGTCAGGTATGAGCGTTGTCAAAACCTCCCGGTAAAAACTTGCGCTCTCCGCCCTTGCCGCTCCCGCGAATCCCGCGCATACAACATTTGGACGCTCGGTCAGTTTGGACACGCCATCGCGAATCGCTGACTTGGCGGCGTCGGCGCCCACCGATAACCAATTCGATGGTCCGGTGTGCAAATGGCAAAGCTCGTTGTAGTACTCATCCACGAGCAAAAACGTCGTCTTGGAACCGCCGCCGTCGATGCCAAGATACCTCATCGGAAGGTCACCGCAAGAGGTTCGCCTTCCGTGTTAAAAAACTGCAACCGTGCGGTCGCCGCACTGCCATTCAGCAGCAGGAATTCGGTTGTGTAGTTTCCTCCATCGACCAACTGGGGAAAATAACTCGTTTGCGATGACGCGGGTTGACTTGGATCGATGAGCGGCATGGTAGTCATGAGAAATGCTCCCGAGGCATTCACCAGAGTGCGCAATGTAATCGCGTAGACCGGAGATGTCGAGTCCAGCATGACGGTGCCTTCGAAGTCCGGCGGCAATTCCGGGATAAGCTCGTCCAAGAATGCGGCACGCTGGCTGGATGAAGCGAGGGAAATCGTTTTCGCCGGCGACGCAGTCGTGCCGTCAGAGCGATAAGCGGTAAGGCGTACGTCAGCGCTGCTGCCACGGTTCGCGATGGCGATCGCCGTACGATATGTGACATTGCGGATGGCGAACGTTTCTCCGCGGGTCAGTGCTCGCGCCGCCGGCACTCCCGCCTCAAAATTCAAATTCGTTCCTGTGGACCGCTTGAGGACTGCGGTGGCTTCGGGAACCACATTACCATTGGCCGGCGTAAGAGAAGCGAAACCGGCGTGAACGTCGGACTGAGCGCCCTGTGTCTTCAGCCTCCATACCCCAGCCGGGGGAATTTCATAAGGGAACGTCGTGTTCGTGCCCCGGTCGGTAGCCACGCTAAACGAAAACTGAAGCGTGCCGCTGATCATGGTGGAGGCCGGATTGAGCAGGATCAACTCGGTGACGTAGCCGGAACCGTCGGCGATCTGTGGAAAGACGGTCACCTCCGTAGTCGTAGAGCCGGAGGTTACGGGCACAATTGTCATAATGAATTCATGCAACTCGTTGAGAGTTCCACGCAGGCCCAAAATCCCGATAGGCACATTCGAGGTCAAGGACGCGCTGCCGCTGAATGAGAAGCCGATGTCCGGGAACAGTTCATGTATGAATTGCGATCTTTGGCTACGCGCCGGCAATTGGATACTGGTCCGCCGGCCGTCACTCAATTGGGCCGTAATGAACGCCGTGCTTGCACCGGTGTTGACGATCGCCATCCCGGTTGAGGTCTGATCCGTACGCGCGGCGTAGACCGTAAAAGATGTCCCAAAAGTAGCGGCCGGTACAGCGACTTCGGACCGGATATCGGAACCAGAGGTGAAGCGGAGTACTGAGACACCCAGCGCAGAGTCCAATACCGAGTAGCCGACCTGGACCGAATTTGCGGTTCCCAGCGTTTGGATCCGGTGACTGCCATTTGCGGTAATGTCGGTTCGGAACTCCGTTCCAACGGACGCAAGTTCGGTATTCATTGTTCCCCGGTTTTCGACCGCATCCATGAAGAAGGACTGCCACTGAGTTCGAAAAGCGTCCAGAGACTGCAGCGAAGACGTTTTTGGCGCCTGGCCACGTTGTGTCACGAGGATGAATGCCACGCGAAAATCCTTCTGTGCTTGTTCGAAGCTGGGAACGCGAGGACCCGCGAGTGAAATGATTTCGTCGATTGTGACATTGCGCCGGGTACCGGAAAACTGCAGGCCGACGAATGGGGCGCACGCAGGCAGTCGTTGAAGGCTTCTGCATTGCAGTGGGAATGCAGTTGGGAAGGTTGTGGGTAAAACGGGATTCGCCACGACGAACCACGGTGCGACTTGCGATGCAGGCCGCAGGCCCATCACATACTGGTCGAGAGGGCTGTACCGTATGGTGGCCGCAACGGTTCGGAAATCTCCATTACCGAGGTCCTCGATTTCATTTCCCTCCACAACGGAGCCGAACGTGTTGTGAAGAAAACTCCAATGCGACGCGTCTCGGCCGAGCAGCGAAGGCGTTCCGATATCGAGGTACGCGAGCCAGCGATGACCGAACTCCTGGCCGAGAATCGACAGGGAATTGTTCGTCCCAAGAAATACCTGCCGTGGATCCACTGGATAGCGGCTGAGATCGCCCATGTTCACCAGGACGGACAGACTCTGCCCCGATCCAAATCCCGATCCGAAGTCGTACGTGCCGGGACGCGTATTGATGATGCCGCGAATGCTATTTCTTAGCGGTAGGGCGAAAGCAAAAGCGTTATCGAGGCTGACGTTGAAATCAGCGAAGACAATCAGGCCATCATAGATGTCGGGATGTGTGCGATAGAAGATCTGTGCAACCTGAGCCAGATCGATCTCCTGACTGGTTGCGAAGATTTCTGCCATGAGACCATGGACTGTTACAGGCGTTAACTGGGCAGTGAAATCCAGGAGAGCGGGCACCGTATTTGCCGATTGGCCAGGTGCAATTCCAACCACGGCACTACCTGCGTCCAGTGCCTGGTAATTGAAACGGATCAGTCCGTTCGAATTCAGTACGACCTGAAACGTGTTGTGTCCGCGGCTGCCGCTCGATGTCCATTCCCCGACATCGGTCCATGTAAACAAAACACGATCCGGCAGCTTTTCGAGCGAGATTCTCGCGGGGGGCAGCGGATTCAGATCATCGAAAAGCGGCGCGATGCGGGGTGCGCCGGAAATGACGCGGCTCAAATTGCGTTCTGAAATCTCAACATCCGAGACCTTGAACGTGAGGTTGCCATCCGAGTTCAGGAAGACGGATGTGTACGTCGTTCCATAAAAGACGAAAGGAAAGGGAAGCGATACTTGCGCCGAATCGTCGTCGCCAAGGCTCATTGTGGTGGCGCTCCCAGTGCCGTCGTCAAAAGTTCCCGGCTGTGTGACGACGGTATAGGCATCCGTGCCTGCGGGCGTAAATGTGATCGAACTGTTCGTCAGGTCCAACGGATTGGGCCGTGTGATGACCGTCCCATCATCTTCGAGTACTGCGACATTGCCGCGGTCCGATGTGACCGCCTCGACTGTGGAACCGAACGCACGCGGCCTGTACTGCCGGTGATATTGATCCAGCGCGAGCTCCACGGCCGTTCGCTCAAGACTAGTGTTGCAGATGAATTGGTCGGGATTCTTGGAGGCCGGATTGGTCTCGGCGTGTGCGGCAGCAACAGACAGGACTACGAGGAGGACTAAGAAGAGGATCTGACCAATGTTCAATTCCCAATTCTCAATTCTCATCCGAAAGAAGAAGCGATTCGGCAGAGTTCCTTGTTTTCGGCGAGAATTCAATTGGCAATCCGACATCCACTTCGGATGAGAGTTGAGCATTGGGAATTGAACATTGGTCAGATCCCCGGTCGGTAGAGGATTCGCTATCTTGCCCAACCCGGCAGCCCGCCGGAGCGCCTCAGCTCCTCTTCAAGATCGGTGATTTTTTGCTTTGCCTGTTCGGCCTGCTTCCGCGCTGTGTCAAGTTCAGCCTGGGCGGCTGTGATTTCGGGGCCGATGCGATACTCGCGGTTGTATACGTTGCTTTGCCGAAGAAGCTGCATATTGAGATCCTTGATCTTGAGGTCGAGAAGCTGAACCTTGTCGTCGGCGCGCTTCACGTCGTCACGAGCTTTCTGGAAGGCCGCTCTCCAGTATTTTTCGTCCCGGCCCTTGTTATCGGTAGGTCCGGTTGGGGCTGGAGTGCCCTCCGGCTTTTTCGCCGGAGCCGCGACTGTAGCAGACGGCGCCTTTGAAGCGGATGATGCCGAAGGCGGCGGGATCGCCGCCCCATTCGAATACACAGCCTTGCTTTGAACGTGACTTTGCCTCTCTCGTTCCTTGCGCGCGGCGTCTGCAATCGTTTGAGCGGATAAGTCCACTGAGAAAGAAATCAGAAGGGCGAGTAATGCTCCTCCAAATCCGAAATCCGAAATCCGAAATCGAAAATTCCTCTTCATCGTTCCTACTTTTTTATTTGCGGCGCAGGCTGACTCGAGACGACGTCGATCGCAGCGGGAGCGGTTTCCGGAGCCGCGGTGGTCAAGACTGGATTTGTTTCGAACTGCTCGACGGGTTTGTCTTTATACACCTGCTGCATCAGTTCAATCCAGGCTGGCAAAGCGGCTTTGCCACCGGTTTCTTTGTCACCTAGAGTTACTTTTTCGTCGAATCCGATCCAGACTCCGGCCACCAATGACGGTGTGTATCCAATGAACCATGCGTCCGTGAAGTCATTGGTTGTCCCGGTCTTTCCCGCGACGGGTCTCTTCAGTTCCTGCGCTTTGGCTGCAGTTCCGCCAACACCGCGGACCGGTTCCTGCATGAGGTCGACCATGATTCGCGCTGTTTGAGCAGGGATGACGTCATGCAGCTTCGGCAGATTTTCTTCAAGAACATTCCCATCGTAGTCCGTGACGCGCCGTATCAACTGGGGTTCGACGCGAACGCCATCGTTGGGGAAGGTGGAATATGCGGACACCATTTCGACCAGAGTCACGTCGGCCGCTCCAAGAGCAATCGGCAGAACGGGCTCGATTCTCGATGTGATTCCAAATCTGCGTACATAGGGAATGAGGTTCAGCACGCCAAGTTTAGCAAGGGTTTTAACAGCCGGAATATTCCGTGATTGTGCGAAAGCACGGCGAATGGGGATAGTACCTTCATATTTCCCATCATAGTTGCCTGGCGAGTAGTTGCCAAAGCTGACCGGAGCATCGACAATCAAGTCATCCGGACGCAGGCCGTTGTCCACCGCAGCAGCGTAAACAAATGGCTTGAAAGACGAACCGGTCTGCCTCAAGGCCTGGGTTGCCCGATTGAATTTGCTCTCGTCGAAGTCGTATCCGCCGATCATGGCTTTGATCTCGCCGGTTTTGGGTTCAATCGCGACCAGGCCTCCCTGTACTTTCGGCTTCTGCTCGAGCGTGACTTCCACTTTGCGGTCCGCCGAGCTCATAGAGCGAATCATGAACAACGCAACGTCGCCGCGGTTCAGAATGTCCGATGCGGACTTGGCGCGCGTCCAGGCGATGTCCTGGGGCGTGAGCTGGGCCTGATAATTCGCGATTTTCACCGTGGCGCCAGTGGGCGTCAGATCGAGAATGACGCCGGGAACGATGTCGTTGGTCCGAATCGGCAGCTTCCAGTCGGGCAGCTCAACCGCATAAAGGTCCGTCAAGCCTTCGTTCGGGAGGTTACGCTCCGCGCCGCGCCAGCCGTGGCGCTTGTCATACTCGCGCATGGCCTGCCGGACCGCGGCATTGGCGGCCTTTTGCATATTCACATTCAGTGTCGAGTAGACCTTCAGACCGCCTTCGTGGACCGCGAACGTGCCGTAGGTCCTCTCGAGATAGCGACGCAACTCTTCAACAAAGTAGGGGGCAAGCTCGTCAGGACGTTTCTTGGGAGCCAGCTGAATGGGATGCGACTTCGCTTCTTCGCCCTCAGCGACGGTGATTTTCTTCTCTGCGACCATTCGATCGATGGCGTAATTCCGGCGCGTGATCGCGCGTTCGGGATGCGTTATTGGCGAATAATTGATTGGTGAGCGGGGCAGCGCGGCCAACAAGGCAGCCTCTTCGATGTTCAGGTCTTTCAGGTCTTTATTGAAGTAATACTCAGCTGCTGCCGCGAATCCGTACTGGCCATGTCCCATGAAGTGAAGATTGCAGTACAGGGTGAAGATCTGCGGCTTGGTGTAATAGCGCTCGATCTGAATCGACAGCATCGCTTCCTGAATTTTCCGCCGGAAGCTCCGTTCGGGGGTTAGAAACAGGTTCTTGCTCAGTTGCTGGGTCAGCGTACTTCCGCCTTCGACCACACGGCCCGCCATAAGGTTTTTCAATCCGGCCCTGGCAATGCCATAAAAATCGATTCCCCAATGTTCGTAGAAATTCTGGTCTTCCACCGAGATAATGGCGTCTTTGACCACTTGGGGAATCTGGTCCCAAGTGACAACGATCCGGCGCTCCAACGCGAAAGAGCCAATTATCTGACCGTCGTCGCCAAAAACTTCCGTGATGAGGCTGGGGCGGTAGTCTTCCAGCGAACTCACCTGCGGCAGATCGCTGTTGTAGACGAATAGCACTCCTGCTGTGGAACCCAGTGCGATAGAAAGACACAAAAGGAACACGAAAACCAGCGAGCCCAGATACCGTTTTAGCTGCATTTTCATACCGTTTACATTATATCAGGGATGCAGGTGCAAGTTTGATTCCATCCAGGGGTCAGGCCCCCTGACCCCTCAAGGTCACGTCAAAGTCGCAAAAATAGCCGCGGCTAAGAACTTCAACTTTGACCTGGCCCTGACTGACCTGTGACTCCTGACCCTTCCTCAAGATCCCACCTTGAGCACCGCCAGAAACGCCTCCTGGGGTATATCCACCTTGCCAACGCGCTTCATGCGTTTTTTACCTTCTTTTTGTTTTTCGAGCAGTTTCCGTTTCCGGGTGATATCACCGCCGTAACACTTGGCCAGTACGTTTTTGCGGATGGCGGGGATCGTTTCGCGAGCGATAATCCGGTTTCCCACGGAGGCTTGAATCGCCACTTCGAACATCTGACGAGGAATGAGCTCCTTCATTTTTTCGACCAGAGCCTTGCCGCGGGCGTATGCAAAGTCCCGATAAACGATCCAGGAGAGAGCGTCCACGGGCTCGCCGCCGACAAGAATGTCCAACCGAACAAGGTCCGAGGTGCGATATCCAGCCAGGTGATAGTCGAACGAAGCATAGCCGCGTGATATTGACTTCAACCGGTCATAGAAGTCCAGCACGATTTCATTCAGCGGCATCTCATACGTGAACAGCACGCGCCCTGGCGCCACGTATTCGAATCCCTTTTGGGCGCCCCGCTTTTCTTCAACCAGCTTTAGAATCGGGCCGACAAATTCGTCGGTGCTCAGGATGAGCGCAGTGATAATCGGTTCCTCGATCTGGGCGATCAATTGCGAGTCGGGGAACTTGGTCGGATTATCAATTTCGGTCACTTCGCCACTGGTCTTCGTGACTCGATACCGCACGCCGGGCGCTGTCGTAATTAGCGAAAGTTGAAATTCCCGCTCCAGGCGCTCCTGAATGATTTCCATGTGGAGAAGTCCAAGAAATCCGCAACGAAAGCCGAAGCCCAGCGCCGTGGAGGTTTCAGGCTCATAGAAAAACGAAGAGTCATTAAGCCGGAGCTTTTCGAGCGCGTCCCGTAGAGCCTCATATTGATTCGGTTCGACCGGATATAGGCCGGCGAAAACCATGGGCTTGACTTCCTGAAAACCGGGAAAGGCTGAAGCTGTGGGTCTGTCGTGCTCCGTGATGGTGTCGCCGATCTTGGTATCGGCCACCACCTTGATGTTCGCTACGATGTAGCCGACTTCGCCGGCCGAGAGGCTGTCAATTTCTTTCATTTTCGGCGTGAGCACTCCAACGCTATCGACCTGATAAACCTGTCCGTTGGACATCAAGCGGATCTTCATTCCCTTGTGGACTTCACCATCGATGAGGCGGACAAGGATCAGAACTCCACGATAGATGTCGAACCAGGAGTCAAACAGCAGGGCTTTGAGCGGCGCATCCGGATCGCCCTTCGGTGCCGGAATCCGGTGCACGATCGCTTCAAGAACTTCGTCAATGCCCTGGCCATACTTTGCACTAATGAGCAGGGCGTCTTCAGGATTCATGCCGATGATCGAATGTAGTTGTTCCCGAACCCGATCGATTTCCGAGCCGGGTAGATCGATTTTGTTGATGATCGGCAGGATGTCGAGATGATGGTCCAGCGCCAGATATGTATTTGCAAGTGTCTGTGCCTCAACGCCCTGGGAGGCGTCCACAATCAGAAGCGCGCCCTCGCACGCGGCGAGGCTGCGCGAGACTTCGTAGCTGAAATCCACATGCCCAGGGGTATCGATCAAATTGAGGATGTAATCCGTTCCGTCGCGCCCGTGATAGTTCAGGCGCACGGCTTTGGCCTTGATCGTGATGCCGCGCTCCCGTTCGAGATCCATCGCGTCCAGAACCTGAGCCGACATTTCGCGCTTGGTCAGCGCGCCTGTCAGCTCGAGCAGGCGGTCGGCGAGCGTCGACTTGCCATGATCGATATGAGCGATGATGGAGAAGTTACGGATGTGAGATAGAGGCATTTCCACTCTTACCGATCGCGAGCCAGCATTGCCGCTCCGATGACACCGGCATCCGGCCACAGTTTTGATTGTACTATCTGGCAGTCGCGGTAGGACGAAGGGAACGAGCGTAAGGCGGCAGTATGCGTCGCGCTGCGCAACAGCAAGTCTCCCGATGCCAGTACTCCGCCACCGATGACGATCATCTCGAGATTGAGAAGATTGATTAGGTTGGCGCACGCAATACCGAGACATTCTCCGGTTTCCACAAAGACTGCCTGCGCAGTTTGGTCTCCACGCGCGGCGATCTCGTAAATCCGTTCGGAGGTGAGCGGCCCCCCGACCTCATGAAGCAGGCTGCGGGGCGCCTCCTTCATCTTCTCTTCCGCAGTCGTGACGATTCCCGTCGCGGACACGATGGTTTCCAGGCAGCCCCGGTTTCCGCAACTGCAACCACGGCCGTTGGGATGGATCGTGGTGTGCCCGAACTCCCCCCCATAGCCCGAGGCGCCAACGAATTCCGCGTATGCACCGGCATTCGCATCGTTTTCACTGACCACTGGGATGTGGACCTGATCCGCCACTAGATCCTCTAAATTGACATTGTTGAGACATCGAATATGGGGTGACGTTTCGACGATGTGAGTCCTGGAGGATCGTAGCCCTGGAACACCGATCCCGATCCGCTCGACCGCGGCGGATTTTTGAAAATCGCGGATCAGTTCTGTTAGGTTGGAAAGAAAGCCGTTCAGGTCATCGGTGACCGTGGGCGCTTTGCGTGATTCCAGGATTTGGCCAGTCTCGTTGACGAGACCAGCCTTGATGGTCGTACCCCCAATGTCGAGCCCGATGTATCGCATAAACCTGTCACTATAGCAAACTGCGGGGGGGTGCTGGTGGGCCCCGCGTTAAGAATATGGCGATCGTCACGATTTCACGCCTGACAGGAAGCGGCGGCCGCGAGATTGCGACAGCGACTGCGCAGGCGTTGAACTTTCAGTTCATTGACCGCAACGCGATGGACGTCGCGATCGATCAGCAATTTCCGGTTCGGACAGAGCGGCTGTCGCGAATCAAGAAAGACCGCAGGGTATATGACGAGATGGTGCGGTCCGCGATCGCCGAACTCGCCGCATCGCACAACGTGGTGATTTTGGGCAGCGGTGCTCAGTTCCTGTTCGCCAAGGTTGCCGCCTCGCTTCATATACAGATCGTCGCCCCCTTGCCTTACCGAATTGCGCAGGTCATGCGGCTCGCGCGGGTGGATCGCGTAGCCGCCGAGAAAATCATTGAAGAGCGGGATCACTCGAAGGAAATCTTGATTCGTTCTCTCTACGCCAAGGATTGGCGCGATCCGGCCCACTACGATCTGGTCTTGAACCTCGATCACTTTTCGAACGAAATCGCCGTTGAGATCATCGTGAAGGCCGCTCAAGCCAAAGGTATTGAGGCAAAGCGCGTCGAACTGCCGCCGCAGTTGCGCGAGGACATCCTGACGACCAAACTCGATGTCGCGCAAATGGCCGACCTCGAACCCGTCGAAGACCGGCTGCCGGAATTCGCCCACCCGAGCGAACGCGAGTTCGCGCGGGTTATGGATTTCTATCGCATCCGCTGGGAATACGAGCCGAAGACGTTCCCAATCGAATGGGACGAAAACAAGAACGTCATCTCCGCATTCACGCCTGATTTTTACTTGCCCGACCTGGACCTCTTCATCGAGCTCACCACGATGAAGCAAAGCCTGGTTACTAAGAAAAACCGGAAGGTCCGCCTGCTGCGGGAACTTTATCCCGATGTCAACATCAAGATTCTCTACGAACGCGACTACAAGAATCTGATCTGGAAATACGGATTAAGCGGAGACGACGGAAACGTTGACAATGGCGGGAACGGTCTACCGAGCCCGAGTCTCAAATGAAAAGGTCCCGAGTAACCTCTGGTCTGTCGTCAAATTCCGTCGTGCGACGGATGTCCATCTCGTCCTACGTTTTTTTGTCCTGCCTTGACGCTTTTGGTGTTCGGACTGGCGTCCGTTCGTCAGAAGCTGCATCGTGTTTCCACAATGCTCAGCGAGTCCAGTAACAAACTGTCTCGGTACTTTCTAGGGTACGTCAACAACAGCCTGTTCCGCATTCCGAGTCCAACCTTGACTGAAGACCCGATCTCTCGGGACCCGGATTTGAGTCTACTCCTCTTCGCTTTTGTGTCAACGGGGAATTTTTGACAAACTGAGCGGAGGAGACACAAGAACATGCCGGACGATGTCGTTGAGGTGCTCTTTACTGAAGACCAGATCCGAACCCGTGTACAGGATCTCGCGCATCGGATTTCCGAGGATTACAAAGATCGCCGGCTCGTCCTTGTTTCCATCCTGCGCGGCTCCGTATTCTTTGCGACGGATTTGGCGCGCCAAATTGAATTGCCGCTCTCGATGGATTTCCTCTCCATTTCGAGCTACGGCGAAGGCAGCGAGGGCGTCGTTCGAATTACGAAAGACCTTGAAGAAAATATCGCGGGCAAAGACGTGCTGGTCATCGAGGACATCATCGATACGGGTTTCACGTTGAAATATCTGCTGCGCACATTGGGCGGGCGCAACCCGAAATCACTCGAAGTCTGTACGCTGCTGGACAGAAGAGCGCGGCGAATCATCGATCTCGAACTCAAATATGTCGGTTTTGAAATTCCAGACAAGTTCGTAATTGGTTACGGGCTGGACTACCGGCAGCGGTATCGCAATCTTCCCTATATCGGCGTAGTTAAACCCTAGCAGCCCTTGAGGCTGTTGTTGTCGAATGGCAACGGGAGAAGATCAGCAAGGCGATGTTGTTGATCGATGCCCTTGAGCGAGTGCAGGTGAACCACGATATCTCCACAATATTCCCAGAGTAGTTGCCGGCATGCGCCGCAAGGAGAAGTGATAATCGCAGCGTTGGTCACGATCGCGATTTGACGAAATTCGCGAACACCTTCGCTCAGTGCTTTCCAGAGTGCGACGCGTTCCGCACATACCGTCAGTCCATATGAAGCGTTTTCGATATTGCAGCCGGTATAGATGCGGCCGTCTAATGTTTCAAGCGCGGCGCCAACCTTGAATCCGGAATAAGGCGCGAGAGCTTGTTCGCGAGCGGCGGCAGCGCTGGCTACGAGTTCACGGCTCATATGTTTCGAAGAAGCGCTGGAGGAGCGAGCCCAGATCGGCATTCATCTCTGCCGCTAAAGCGAGCACCTCATCATGGTTGATGGCTTTGCCCGACATTCCCGCTGCAACGTTCGCCAGCATCGATAGACCTCCGACCTTGACTCCCATCTGTTTGGCCACGATCGCTTCAGGAACCGTGGACATACCCACAGCATCAGCGCCGATCGTGCGCAGGTATTGAATTTCAGCTGGCGTTTCGTACGTAGGACCGGCCATCGCCGCGTAAACACCTTCGCACAATGAAATGCCACAGTATTCACCAGCCGCTTTGAGCTTCTGCCGCAGCTGAGAATCATAAACTTCGGTTTGATCGACGAAACGCGGACCCCATCGGTCTTCATTGGGTCCGCTCAACGGATTGGCAGTCATGAGATTGATATGGTCCGTGATGATCATGAGGTGGCCACGTGCGAATGCAGGATTGATGGCGCCCGACGCATTGGTCACGATCAAGGTATGAACCCCGAGCCGGCCGATGACTCGCGTGCAGAATGTCACGTCGTCCATCGTATTGCCTTCGTAATAGTGCACCCGGCCCTCGAAGACGACGACGGAGAGATTATTGCCGGCTCTTCCATAAACAACCTG
>QHXC01000493.1 GCA_003222815.1 Acidobacteriota bacterium
TCGCCAATATTTGCGCCTGGGGCGATACCGAGACCACCCACTTGCGCTGCGCATGCATCAGAAATGTAGTCGCCATTCAGATTTGGCGTGGCGAGGACATCATACTCATCCGGACGCGTGAGAACCTGCTGAAGCATCGAGTCTGCGATTCGATCTTTGATCAATAGCTTGCCTTCAGGAACGCGGTAGTCATACTTCGTTGTGACTTCTTCCTCAGTAACGGTCTGCGCGCCGAACTCCTCGCGCGCGAGCTCGTACCCCCAATCTCGAAACGCGCCCTCCGTGTACTTCATGATGTTCCCCTTGTGGACAAGCGTCACCGATCTCCGTTGGTTCTCGAGCGCATATACGATCGCGCGCCGGACCAGGTTTTTCGTGGCCGTGAGGGAAATCGGCTTGATACCAATACCCGAATCCGGCCGAACTCTCTTTCCGAGTTCCTTTTGCAAAAACTCGATGACCTTTTGCGCTTCCGGACTGCCTGCCGGCCATTCGATCCCCGCATACACGTCTTCAGTGTTCTCGCGGTAGATAATGACGTTCAGCTTTTCAGGATGCTTGACAGGACTCGGAACGCCCTGAAAGTATCGGACGGGGCGGACGCATGCGTACAGATTGAGTAGTTGGCGGAGCGTAACATTTAGGCTGCGAATTCCTCCGCCAACCGGGGTAGTAAGTGGACCCTTAATCGCAATTCGAAATTCCTGGATCGCCGCCAGGGTATCGTCGGGCAACCAGGTCCCGAATTTCTGAAATGATTTTTCTCCAGCAAGAACTTCAAACCAGACGACCTTGCGTGCCCCTTTTGAAACCTTCTCGACTGCGTTATCGAAAACTAGCTGAGACGCCTTCCAGATATCGCGGCCCGTACCATCACCTTCGATAAAAGGAACAATTGGGTTATTAGGCACGACGAACTTCGCCCCGCTATAGGTGATTTTTCCGCCAGCGGGAACTTCAACTCCATTAAACTTCATGAACCCTCCTAACTAAGCCTGGCATCCATGGCTTACGCGCACTTCATCGCTAGGCGCGTCCATTGAATCCGAATTCTCATCTAGAGCGAAACGCGAGAAGCTATCACGCGCTTCAAAAGAATGTCAATTGACACCCCCATCCTTCTCTGCTAAGGTCCGGGATTTGTTTTCGTCGAATGAGTCGCCACCTAACAGTCGACTGGTCCGAGTCTCCAGCATTTTCCCACCGCGATGTAAGCTCATTCCTCGATCTCAAGGCACAAACCTTCTCTACCCTGGTCAAATTGTCTTTTGCGTGATGAGTGAGAACGCCACGAACGAACCACACCGATTGATAGCCGCTACTGTCGGAATCGCAATTCCGACCGATTCAAACGCGTACGGCTACCTTTCCGAACACCATTCCTACGGTCAACCGGATCACGACGCAGCCGAATATGCCGAAGAATTGGCCGCCGAAATGCTTGCGACTACCCTCGGCGTGGGTTTCGATCCCGATCGAAGCTGGGATGAGAAGAAAGAGATTTACCGAATCTCAAACAGGATCGTTAAAGTAACCAACATTACTCAATCGGCGATCGGTGACAAGAAAGGCCTGTGGACAACCGTCGTGGCTGGGGCCGTGTTCATCCCCGAGCCGTTATACGTTCCTGAAGACTCGTAATTGCAGGCTGCAGGCGTGCCGTTTGAACGGGGCTAAAGCCGCCAAAGAGGGCCCACGATCACAAACTAGTCACCTGCGTATTGCATCGCCGGAGCGCCTTGCAGCAGAACCTTTCTCCACCGATTCAGGGAATCAATAAGGATCAACGTCACCAAGACCATCATTATCGCCGTACAAATCGAGTCGACATAACCCTGCGTGGCCGTGACGGGATTTGCCGTCAATGGCCAGAAGTTGTCGCGAATACTCAAGTATCCCGCGGTAAGTGTATTGGTCCCGAGGAAGCTCAAAGGCAATACCGTAACCCACCAGTATTTCGCCCGTCCAGAATTGAGAATCAGGCTGGTACCCACGCACAATGCGACGGAGGCCAGCAATTGGTTGGCGATGCCAAACATCGGCCAAATTGTGCTGATGCTTCCCGTCCAGATGAAGTATCCCCAGCCCAGCACAACAAACAGACTTGCAGTGACGTTCGCGAAGAGCCAATCCGTTCTGGCAAATGGCGGATAAAACTTGCCGACAAACTCTTGAACGATAAATCGGGTGACACGTGTTCCCGCATCGATCGTAGTCAAAATGAAGAGTGCTTCGAACATGATGGCGAAGTGATACCAATACGACATCAATCCTCGCATGCCGGGTATTCCGGTGAAGATCTGCGCCATACCCACCGCCAGTGAAACTGCACCACCGGTCCGGGCCTGCACGTTCTCACCAACCTGCTCTGAAAGATCGTGCAGATTGACTATCGGATATTGCGCGGCGACACTGGCCTCATATTGTGCGACCGGCGTGTTGATGGCGAAGTAATCTCCGGGAAACATCGAAGTCGCCGCGATCAGCGCCATCAATCCGACCACGCCTTCCATTAGCATGGCTCCATATCCGATCGGCCGCATGTGGACTTCGTTGGACACCATTTTCGGCGTGGTCCCTGAAGCAATCAACGAATGGAAACCCGATATCGCACCACACGCGATCGTAATGAACGCAAACGGAAAAACGGGACCTGGAACGATTGGGCCACCGCCTGCCGTGAACTGCGTCAGCGCCGGCATTTTGAAATCGGGATGCACGACGAGCACGCCTAAGATCAGCGCGCCGATCGTTGCAATTTTCATGAAGGTGCTTAGATAATCTCGCGGCGCCAGCAACAGCCATACGGGCAAGACTGATGCCGATAGAGCATATAAAGCAAGGAGTGCGGTCAGTTGATGCCTGGTGAACGTGAAGTACGGCGCCAGGAACGACCCAGGAATAAGTCTTCCCAAAACAACGGCTAAAATCAAACTGATGACACCGAATATCGTCGCCTCACGCACGCCGGCGCCATTGACGACGGCTAGCCCAAGTCCGGCTTCAGCGATAATCACCACAAATAAGATCGCGACCGCAGCGGTGAACCCCGAGAATCCACTGATTTCCCGGCGCGCGATTTCCGCCAGTGATTTGCCGCCTCGACGGACTGACGCGAACAGGATGACGAAATCCTGGACTGCTCCAGCCAACACCACACCAAGCACAAGCCAAATCAACCCCGGCAGAAATCCGAACTGCGCTGCCAGAACAGGCCCGATTAGCGGACCGGCGCCTGTTATTCCAGCGAAATGGTGGCCAAAGAGCACCCACTTGCTCATGGGATAGTAATTTTGACCGTCGTAATTTGTGTGGGCCGGAGTTGCACGCTTCTCGTCTAGCCCCAGGACCTTGGTTGCAATGAACTTGCTGTAATAGCGATACCCGAGCGTGAGTATCCCAAGGGCAAGTAAGATGATTGGAAAAGTGTTCACTATTGGCCTCCGGATCACCTGGTCTCAGCGGATTAGTTCCCTTCTACACTCGCACACGTGGACAAGTCAACCGATCACGAATCGGAACGGGCAAAAGAACCCGATCTCATAATCCCACCATTTTTGAATAGACGGATCTGGCTAAACCCGTTTCCTCTGTGCCTTTGACGATGGCCCGGCCATCTTTGAACAGAGTGAGTTCATATGGCGGACACGAACACTTAAGCAGGAAGTCATTGAACTGAACAGGACCGAATGCCGCGATGGACTTGGATAGCTCAGCGAAATTGATGTCGCCTTTGACTCCTGGGATCAACTGGACCGCATTTCTTCCGCAAAGCGTGACCGTTCGGAGTGGAGTGCCGTTAAGGTACTCAAATCTTCCTGTGGAGCACACCAGACACGTTGCCATCGCCTCGTCTCCTACATCGATGCGTTGGAATCGATGCGACCAAATGTCATAGGAAATCAGGCGAATGTCTGCGGCATCGAGATTGCCGGTCAAAAATTTCAAGGCCTCCGCAACTTGAATGGACGCGATGACGTGCGTTATCGGAGCGATCACGCCGGCGGTTTCGCAAGTGGCGGAGGTACCCGGCGCTGGCAGGTTGCCCAGCAAGCATCGTAGGCAAGGTGTCGTGCCTGGAAGAATGGGCATAACGAGACCGTAACTTCCGACCGCTGCAGTGTAGATCCACGGTTTTCGGTGCTTGGCGCACGCGTCATTGATGACAAAGCGCGTTTCGAAGTTGTCAAGCGCGTCAAGAACGAGATCGACATCAGCGATATAGTCTTCGATGTTTGCAGGATTGACATCGTCCACCCTGGCTTCGATCTGGACCGAAGAATTCACGCGTCGCAGCTTCGCTTCTGCAGCTGCGGCTTTCGGAAGATTGCTTCGAATATCCTCCTCATCGAACAGCGACTGGCGCTGCAGGTTCGACAGCTCCACGAAATCTCGATCAACCAGCCGCACAAATCCCACGCCTGCGCGAATGATCTGATCGGCCGCGACACTCCCAAGCGCCCCTAGGCCGACTACCAGTACGCGCGACGTTTGCAAGCGCTGCTGGCCAGCTTCGCCGATCGGCGCAAATCGGATCTGCCTGGAGTATCGTTCATCGCGGGGCAAGAGCTTCCATCTCCCGTTTGATCGTTTTGTATATCGTGTTCACCAGCGGCTGAGTTTCGATCGTCATCGCTTTACCGATAACGGCGTCAAACTCCTTCACGTGCTGGGGCAGCACAAAAAAAGGGGCGAGTCCGGCCTGTCCTAAAAAGATGTTCGCACACATGATCGCAACCGTCAGGTTACCGAACTCAAAAGGCCAAATATCCACGATTCTGGTGAGCACAAGTGCGGCTTTTTCGATGGAGTGGATCTCAGAAATACTTTCGGCAGTCAACCAATCGAAGAAATTATCGAGCGAATGGTCGATAAACTGGGGGTCTGGGCAATCGTGACCACGATATCGGGGCTTGACCGGTTTGTCGCGCAATTGGCCTGCCCGCTCGCGGTTGTTGAAAAGAACCGCATGCATCTCAAGTAAGCCGGCTTTGGTGGTTTCCTTTATGCCCACACGCGCCTCACGCACGTTGGAAGCATTTTCCAACTGCTCGATGCATTTGTCCGACTTCTCCCAGACGGACGCGGTGTCTACTCCTTTGAGCCGGTCCAGATCGGCAAACTGCAGTCTGGTCCGAAGTGTCGATTGCGAATAAATTGGAAGATCTTCAGGCATCTTGATGTTCAGCTCGGACATTAGCCCGCGTTCATCTCAGAAAATCCCAGCGCAAATTTCCTTTTGTTCCTAGTTCCTCTCCTTTAGCTCTTGCCGAGTTTCCCTTTCGATAGTCTTCTGGCGCGAAACCTCGCGTTTGTCGTGAACTTTGCGGCCTTTGGCGAGAGCCAATTCGCACTTTAGACGCCCTTCCTTCAAATAAACGCGCAATGGCACGAGCGTGAGCCCGCGTTCCGTCGTGCGGCCGATCAACCGATTAATTTCGGAGTGTTTCAGCAGTAGCTTCCGGGTGCGCAGCGGTTCGTGATTGGCGTAGCTACCGTGAGAATATGGGCTGATATGACAATTGAGCAACCACACTTCACCGGCTTTGACGATTCCATAAGCGTCTTTGAGGTTGACTCGGCCTTCCCGCGCCGATTTGATCTCGGTCCCCGTCAGTACGATGCCCGCCTCAAACTTCTCAATAATTTCATAATTGTGAAAAGCCTGGCGATTGACAGCAATGTCCTTCCTGTTCTTCTCAGTTCGCGCTTCCGAGGTCACGGCCTGCGTTGTGGAGTCTGACTTTGAAATAGACCGGGAGTCGTTGTGCCCTGTGGGTTCTGGTTTTGGAAAGAGGGCGAGGGGCTACTGAAAAGCTCGTTCTGTCCAGTGGAATTCGGATTAGTAGGCGGATTGGCGCCGAACAGCGTACCAAACGGACTTTGCTGGCCGGATGCCAGCGGTGAAGTGCCGCCGGAAACGGGCAGGTTTCCGCTCGGCTGCAGACCCTGATTTGCTCTCGGATTCGGGATCGGACCGAAAGGCTTCTGAATTACCTGAGGCTGCTGCTGTTGCTGCTGACTAAATGGATTGTTTGCCGCACCAGGAATAGGCGCGAAACCAGGAACCGGTTGGACTCCAATTTGAGGCATTTGTACGGGTTGGGGTATGAATGGTGGATCGTCCTGTACAAACGTCTGTTCCACCGGCGGTGCCTGGGGTGCGTTCGGCGGAGCCGCCGAATCAGTGGCGGAAAGAGTTTGCGAACTTCCCGTAATGATGATCCCCTGCCCCCCGATCACCACGTAATCGAACGGCTGCCCCTG
>QHXC01000090.1 GCA_003222815.1 Acidobacteriota bacterium
GGATACTTCGAGTCCAGAGTGTCGAGCACTTCCTCAAGCGTAACAGCTTCAACTTCAACCAACTCCGCACCGGATGTGAATTTTCGTAGCGGCGTCGGAATAACGACCTTAAGCGACACGATAAACACCTCCCAATACTTCTTCAAATGCCGCAAGCTTCGGCTCGATAACCTGTGGCGGCGCCAGACGTAAGGCGTCTAACGTCTTCAGGCCGTTTCCGGTGATCGCCAGCACGGTCAGATCGTGTGGTTTGATTCGACCTTGTTGAACAAGCTTTTGTGCGACGGCAACAGTCACGCCGCCGGCGGTCTCCGTGAAAACGCCTTCTGTTTCTGCAAGCAACTGAATTCCATCGACGATTTCCGGATCCGTCGCATCTTCGGCCCAACCGCCGCTGGCGGGAATGAGCCCGGCTGCGTAATAGCCATCGGCCGGATTACCGATCGCAAGCGATTTGGCGATGGTGTTGGGCTTGACAGGCCGAATGTCGCGGGTTCCACGCTTCACAGCATCGATAATCGGGTTGCAGCCAGACGCCTGCCCTCCGTAAAGCCGGCAGCGCTTGGAATCCTTCAGCAGTCCGATAAGCTCGAGCTCGTTAAAGCCTTTGTAGACTTTTCCGATCAGGGAGCCACCCGCCATTGGAATGACAATCGCGTCGGGCGCGCGCCAGCCCAACTGTTCGGCAATCTCGTAGGCCATCGTTTTTGACCCTTCGGCATAGAAGGGCCGCAGGTTGATATTCACAAAACCGAAGTGATAGCGGTCGACGATCTGGCTGCATAGACGATTCACAGCATCGTAATTACCCTTGACCGCAATCAGCCGTGTGCCGTAGATCAACGTTGCAGCAACCTTACTGTGTTCCAAGTTATCTGGAATGAGGATGAACGATGGCAATCCGGCCGCCGCCGCATTGGCGGCGACGGAATTGGCGAGATTTCCTGTGGATGCGCAACCGACGGCCCCTAGTTTGAACTCGAGCGCTTTGTTGATGGCCACCGCCGTGACGCGATCTTTAAAGGAGAGCGTCGGCGAGCTGACGCTGACGTTCTTGATGTAGAGATTCTCGATACCGAGTCTCCTCCCAAGCCGATCCGCGCGAAGCAGCGGCGTTCCACCCGTGGAGAGACCCACAACCGGTTCCGATTCTAGCGGGAGAAGTTCCCGGTACTTCCAAATGGATTTCGGACGCGACGCGATCACATCGCGTGTAAACGTCTTCGCAATCGCATCGTAGTCATAGTCGACCTCGAGCGGACCGAAACAATCTTCACAGCCGGCCAGCAGCTCAACCGGGTATCTGCGGCCGCACTCCCGGCATTTCAGACCCTTGACGAAGCTCATCGAACCACCTCTCCTTTTCTTAAACCAGCCTCGACAAGGGAAAATGAAAAAGCCCCGTGCCAAACTAGCACGGGGCTTTCAACCAACCCTCTCGGAGCTGTTTAGCAGTTTTTTACGTGGAGCAAGTTGCCTTAAATCGCCACGTACGCGTCAAAAAACCAAAGAACAATCGAGTGAAAGGGAAACTTATATCGTCCATGGGGACGCCGTCAAGGAGAAATTGGGAAAAATAAGAAACGCGATTTCAGCCTGCGTTCGTCTTGCTCTTCAACCGAGGCGTTTCCCGCTTCGAGAACGACGGTTCCGCCGTCCTTGATGAATCGTGGTGTTCCCATCTCCCATTGCGATCTGCCACGAAAACGTCATCGAAAATCATCGTGCAGAGCCGAAGCATCATGACCTTTCTTGCATTCCGAATGTAGAGAGTCGCGTAAAAGCCATCCTCTTCAAGAGGCTTCCAGCGCGCTCGCTCCTCGTCAGTGAATGAAGCAACGTGCTCTCCCAGAACATCGCGGAGGAATCTCAGCTTGAAGCCTTCGTGCAGCGTGTTGGTAGCCACTACGATTTCCTCGTCACGATGAAAGAGAAGAACCTGGCTGCGCCTCGGGTAAGCGTAAAGCTGGATGAGTGACAAGACAATCGCGACGACTGCCGTTAGGCCGAGCAGCACCAGGAGTAACTGCGCCTGCTCCGACCGGCCCGAAAATGTAACCGCAATTCCCGCAAGAACGACCGCCGAAAGAAGAATGGTCAGCAGATGCAGGACTCGATTTCGGTTAACTTCGTTCCGCTGCACTATAACCATGGCAAAGTCCTCTCCAAAACCCGCCATTATAACCAAAGCATTTCAGATTCGGGAAAAGACATGCCCATCTTCGAGTTTTTTGTACAAATCCCCGACGAAGGGAATAGGGCTTAATCCGGCCGAATGAGACAAACCGCCTCTGGCGTCAGCAACTGTGGTGCGATCGTTTCGACGCAGAAGAGATGGACCGACGTGTTGTCATGCCAGCGATAGCCAACCGTGAAGTCGCCGCCGATGGTGATGAGGAAATCCCCGCCTCGTGTGGAAAACAAGACAGCTCCATCGATGACTGGGGAATTGTAGACTTTTTCAATCACAATCCCCAGTTGCTTTGCTGCGGGATAGGCGCCACCCTCACCGGTCTGGCGCAGATAACAGTAATAGTGCTGGGGCGAGAGCACCGCTTCGTAAGGCCCTCGGACTCCCAGAGAATCCAGTTTCTGGACAGCGGCGAGGAGATCTGCCACAACGCGGCCCGGCACGGACCAATCCGTGAGCGCCACGCGTGGAGTATCGTGAGCTTTGAGGAAGCCGGGACTGCCGGAACTTCCGAAAAAAGCCAGACTGTCCTCCGCCAGTGCCATGTCTCTCGCAGCCTCTTCGATGGGCCTCGGCTCGAGAGTCGGGCCAGCCCGTTCGAAGATATCAATATCCGCCCAGGAAAGTGTGAAGTCCGCCCGAATCTCCGTGAGGAGCATGACATCGGGAATGGAAAATCGGACCTTGTGCGTGGATACCGGCGTCTGTGCCGGCGTGAAGGTACCGAGCTGACTGGCCACGTGATTCCATCCACGCGGTCCATCAAAGTCCACTATTCGCCGGGCGACTACCGTTTGTTTGAACATTGCGGAAGCGGTGTCGTCGATCGCCTTCCAGACCTTTTCGGAAAGTGGAGCCGCGGTGCGCCTCAGCCATTCCATCGTCGTCCTCCGGTTGATCTTTCTTCCAACTGCTCAACACGTTCGGATATCGGTGCGGCGGTAAAAAGATACTTCTTGAGGTGTCCGTCGAATGCTGGGTCCTGGCGTCGTATCCATTCCAGTAACATCGACGCATGTTCCTTCTCTTCGTCGCGGTTGTGCGCAAGGATGGCGCGAAGTGCATCGTCCTTTGTGGCATCGACACGCTGCTGATACCAGTCGATAGCTTCCAGTTCTTCCATCAAGCTTCGGATAGCCCGGTGCAGGTCCAGCGTTTGTGAAGTTAGATCCTCGGTCGATTCGTGAAAACCTTCAGAGGCCATGCAATTCCTCCGTTTGCATTACAATTGCAATCTAGCTACCGAGACAGGAGAGTATCCATGATACCGGACCAACGCGCCGTTCTCATTAAGAAGTACAAAGAAGGTTACCAACAGGTTGTCGACGCACTCCGTGGAATTTCTGAAGCGGAGTTGGATTTTCGACGTGCTCCCGGCAAATGGAGTGCCCGCGAGATTGTGCATCACCTGGCGGACAGCGAGACAACCAGCGCGATGCGCATTCGCAAGCTGCTCGTCGAAGAACGGCCGCTGATTCAGGGCTACGATCAGGACGAATTCGCACGTAAGCTTCACTATTCGAAACGGCCGATGGAACCGGCGCTTAAAGCCTTCGAAGCCGCCAGAGCAACGACAGGCCAACTTTTGGATCTGATGACCGAAGCAGATTGGCAGCGGCGAGGCGAGCATTCAGAGAGCGGGCCGTATTCGGCCGAAACGTGGCTTTCAATCTACGCTGCACATGCCCACAATCATGCCGATCAGATCCGTCAGAATCGATCGGCATATAAGGAGCGTGGATGAGGGAATACCGTATCCGAAATGTGTTGCCATGTCTGGTCATCGGACTGGTGGCATGCGCCGCTCGCGGCAACCAGACGTTGTCTCTCGACAAAATCAAGCTGCCTCCCGGTTTCAGCATCAGCATCTATGCCACAGGCGTACCCAACGCGCGAGAGATGGCCCTTGGTTCGAACGGTACTCTCTTCGCCGGTTCGATGAATGCCGGCAATGTTTATGCCGTTGTTGATCATAATAACGACAATAGGGCCGACGAAGTGATCAAGATCGCCAATGGATTGAACATGCCAAGCGGCATAGCCTTCCGGAACGGCTCGCTGTACGTGGCAGAAGTGTCGCGCGTCACACGCTACGACAACATCGAAGCCCAGCTCAAGAATCCGCCCAAGCCGGTTATTGTCAACGACAAATTTCCTCACGAAACACATCATGGCTGGAAATTCATCGCGTTCGGGCCGGATGGCCTGCTCTACGTGCCTGTCGGTGCGCCATGCAACGTCTGCCGGCCGGATGAGCGGCACGCTGTCATCAATCGAATGAATGCCGACGGATCTGGCCTTGAAGTTTTTGCCAGCGGTATCCGCAACACCGTCGGTTTTGACTGGCATCCCCAAACGAAAGAATTGTGGTTTACCGACAATGGCCGCGACAACCTGGGCGACAAGATTCCGCCCGATGAGCTGAATTACGCGCCCCGAAAAGGTATGAACTTCGGTTTTCCGGACTGCCACGCCGGCGCCATCACGGATCCCGATGTTGGACGAGAGCCCTGTCACAAGTTCACGCCGCCTGCGATCAATCTGGGCCCGCACGTGGCTGCTATCGGAATGCGGTTTTACACGGGCACGATGTTTCCGCCCGAATATCGCAATCAGATTTTTATCGCCGAACACGGTTCCTGGAATCGAAGCACACCGATTGGTTACCGGATCACGCTGGTCCGACTCGAAGGCACCAGGGCCGTGAAGTATGAGCCGTTCGCTGAAGGCTGGCTCCAGGGCACACGCCCCTGGGGCAGGCCGGCCGATGTACTGGTGATGCCCGATGGTGCGCTGCTGGTGTCGGATGATGAGGCGGGCGTGATCTATCGGATCACGTACAAGAATGAAATCTAAGCCGCGCAATCCGCGGCTAAAAATAAATTGTTAGAGAAGTCATGTCAGACCCGACCATCAACCTTCTGCGTGATCTGATCGCCATCGACTCCGTCAATCCTGCGTTAGCGCCCGGTGGGCGCGGTGAAAAACAAATCGCGGAAGCGATAGCGGCCGAGTTGCAGGCGGGTGGAATGGATGTGGAGACTCAGGAAGTAGCGCCGGGCCGCACCAATGTGATTGGCGCATTGGAAGGGAAACAAAAAGGGCGCTCGTTAATGTTCTGCGGACACATGGACACGGTGGGCGTGATGGGAATGGAAGCGCCATTCGATCCCGTGCGCAAAGATGGCCGGGTTTACGGACGCGGCTCGCAGGATATGAAAGGCGGTTTGGCTTCGATGATGGCTGCCGCGCTTCACCTTGCTGAGAAAGGCGGATTGCCGGGCGGCCGCCTTGTGATTGCGGCGGTGGTCGACGAAGAGTTCGCCAGCATCGGCGCGGATGGCCTCGTCACGAAATGGAAGACCGAGGCGGCCGTGGTTGGCGAGCCTACCGACATGAAGATCGCCGTGGGACACAAAGGCTTTCAGTGGGTAGAGATCACAACCGAGGGCGTTCGAGCTCACGGCAGCCGGCCCAACGAGGGACGCGATGCCATCCTGCGTATGGGACGGGTCCTGGCACGACTCGAAAAGCTCGATCGTGAAATTCAATCGCGCCTTCCGCACCCGATTCAGGGTACAGGTTCGCTACATGCTTCCCTCATCGGTGGTGGCCACGAACTCAGTACATATCCTGACCGCTGCACCGTTCAGATGGAACGGCGAACCATCAGCGGTGAGCCCGCCAACTGCGCCATCATCGAAGTTGAGCAAATCCTTGAGAATCTGTACAATGAAGATTCAGAATTCAAGGGATCCACTAAATTTATTTTTGGTCGTCCTCCGTATTTAACGCCGGCCGACCACGACCTGCCGAAAATGCTTGAAGCCACGCTCTCCAATTGTGGAGTGAAGCCCGTCCGCGGTGGAATGACCTTCTGGACCGACGCCGCGGTCCTCGGAGAGGCCGGGATTCCTTCCGTTGTCTTCGGCCCTGGCGGCGCGGGACTCCACAGCACCACGGAATACGTGTTCGAGAACGACGTCATTACCTGCCGGGACGCGCTGATCGAGTTGGCCCGCGTATTCTGTGCGGGATGAAGCAAAACGGACGGGTTCACTCTAAGGATTCGCTCAAGAACAACTGTGCAGAACCGTCCACCCTTCCACAAGGGCAATACGGGCCTATTCATCCGGAACAACCATCGGTTTACGTGACCGCACCATGAAAACACCTGTGAGTACCAGGACCACACCGATGAGTTGCGCCCCTACCGGGCGTTCTCCCAACACTATCCAGCCGGCGGCCAGAGCAACAATGGGCGTCACGTTCGAAAACACGGCCGTGTGGGCGAGGCCGATGCTGTTCAACGCATGAGCCCACACGAAATAACCGTAGACGATCGAGAGAAGAGCCGAATATCCCAATCCCAGCCAAGCCGCCGGTCCGATCCCGGACCAGTTCTGGCTCAGAAGCCAAGGCACCGAAAGCGGGAGCATGATCGCAGTGCCGGCGATCATGCTCGTAACGGTTAATCGCAGCGCGCCGTATTTGGGCAGCCAGCGAATCGATTTCGCGCTGTACCAGCCCCAGCAGAAAGCTGCACCGATCATCATCAAGTCACCGTTCCTGCTTCCACCGAATGAGATTTGGCTCGATCCGAAGAAGATGATCGTGGATACGCCAACAAGCGAAAGAATGATTCCGCTGAGCACACCGGGGCTAAATCGCTCGCGTTTCATGAAGACGCCGATCAAATAAGCGAAAATCGGCGTCAGGGCCATGAGCAGACCGGCGTTTCCGGCCTTGGTCCGGTCCAGGCCGAGGACAAAGAGAAACTGATACACGGTATTCGTGACGAATCCCAGCCAAACGACGCCGCGCACATCTTCGCGATCGATGCGGATACTCACACCGGACAATTTCAGAAGGAGCGTCATTGTACTGGTGGCGATCAGGAATCGAACAGCGTTGAACGCGATCGGATGAACGGACCGGTAAACCAGCTTCATCACCGAAAAGTTGAATCCCCAGATGATGACAACAGTCAGCATCAGTAGATCGAAAGCGTACTGTTTGCGGTCGCGCACGCTCACACGTTAACATGTGGATCAGGGTGAGGGAGTATGCGGGTTTTGATCTTTCCGCCGCCCCATAAGGATGACCCGCTCGACACGCTCTAAAACTTCTTCGGCAGGCCCTTGTAACGCGAAGTCGAGCAAGCCGGAGGCTGGTGTCGCTTCAATGTTGATCTCCACCGTAAAGGCGCCGCGGCGTTTTGCTTCGTGAACAAGAGAAGCAGCGGGATAGACGAGCGAGGAGGTTCCAATCGTGAAAAAGACATCGCAGTCGAGTGCCTCGATCGAGAGCCGCATGACTTCAGGATCGATTCCTTCACCAAACCACACCACACCTGGACGGATGAGGCCATTGCAGTGCGGGCATTTGGGAGGAATTTCGGGAAAGGGGACCGTTTCGTCCCACCATCGTCCCGGAGACAAGGGACAGTTGTTCCAGCAAAGGACTTCCCAGATCGATCCGTGAAATCGAATGACGTTCTGAGATCCGGCGCGCTCGTGCAATCCATCGACGTTCTGCGTGATCAGGATGAAATTCGGATAACGCTCGCCCCAGGCGGCCAAAACTTCGTGTGCACGATTCGGCCTCTTGGTGACGAGGGTCTGCCGGCGCCAGTCGTACCATTCCCAGACCAATTTGGGATCCCGTTGAAATGCTTCCGGCGTTGCCAATGACTCGGGTCTATATTTTCTCCAAAGTCCGTCCGGCCCACGAAATGTCGGTACACCACTCGCTGCGGACACACCAGCGCCCGTCAAGACAGTGATCCTGGTCTCGGGCCGGATCTTGCTCACGAGACGCTCGATGTACGTATTCACGGCCGGTCCCCCCCGACTTCGTGTATTATCTTCCCTCAATCCGGAAACACTCGAGAAAATCACGCTTACAGCAAGTAGATAGCGTTTTGAACAAAATTTCCATGCCAGCAGCAGCAGTCCGGCAAGCCTGGAGAATTGATGTGCCGACTAACTTACGCTGTTGTCGAGCTTTCCTCTCCAGTTTCAAGAGCTAACTTTTCGCAGTCGTTTGGTATATCGCGTGCAGACCGGGGCGTGGCCTCCGAAGGAGACCTGCATCTCGTTGAGGACGGGCACTACATTGCACATGAATATTCAGACACCAACGCTGCCGTCACCTCACGAAACGGACGGGGCAAACCCTGCTGGCATCGAAAAGAAGAAACAAAGAGTCCGTGCGCTCGTTGCACGAATCCCCTTCACAAGCCAAACGGCAAAAATTGTAGTTGTCCTGGCATTTTCCTTGCTTTGGCTGCTGGTCGTTCTCGTCCGCAGTGAGGTGTCCCCCAATCCAAAGGATCTCGTGACTACATCGTTCATGGGACTCGCCGCATTGCTGCAGCAGGGCGCGGTGAGCGGCCGCGACTTTCTTTCCACGTACGGGCTGGCTGCGCAGATTTTGGCGTGGGCGGCAACCCTGTTCACGACGACCGGATCCGCCCTGAACGCGTATGCGATGATCGGATTTTTCTTCGGCGCGGCCAGCGTTCTACTGGTAGCGGCCGTGCTGCTGGTTTGCGGCGGGATCTCTTGGAAACAATGTGCGATCGTTTACGTCTTCGGTGCTCTCCTGAATCTATTCCTGGAAATTCCGAACTTCACCGCGGCACTGCTGCTGTTGATTGCCGCATTCGCCTATCGAACCGTTGCTGCCACAACATTTCAGCGGCAAGTCGCGTGGGCCGCGATTACGGGAGTTTTGTGCTTTGTGGCTCAACTGGTCATGTTCGAGCTCGTGTTGTATGGCTCCGTGGTGGTGGTGTCCACGCTTGTAGCTGGTGCAATACTCCGCCGAGATTCAATGGTGTTGTTGATGATCAAAGTCTTCATCGCGACGCTGGCAGTTGCGAATCTCGGTCTCGTGATCTGGTTTAGATTCACGTCATCCAGCTATGGGTTGCTGTTGGACTATCAGGGCTACGCGTGGGAAATGATCCGGGCCTTCAACATGAGCATGGGCCTGTTGTGGGAACTGGATCTGTTGAAAACGATTATTCTGGGCATAGTCGCGCTGTACGTCGTTGTTGTTTGCCTCCGGGCTCTACGGAGCTCGGAGCCCCTGGAAGCGTGCCTGCTGGCGAGTTTCCTGTTCGCTTCGTTGGTATGGCTGAACAGCGCTCTAGTGCGCAGCGACACCGCACACATCGCTCAAGCATTCAGTCCCATCGTTTTTGTTTTCCTTTTGATTGGCTGGAGCGAATGGAAATCGCGCAACGGACGCCTTGTCTGGATGATCCTGGCCTCGGCGCTGCTCTTTGCCTGGCCCGTAGCGGGCTTCAGCGCGCCAGGGGATTTGTTGAAGCTGCTTCGGGGAGAGGTATCGGCGAAATCGCGTCTCCGAGAAATCTCGGGATCGTCCAAGCCGCTCGAGTTGTTACCGGCGAGCGTCTTTACGCGGGAGCTCAGGAACCGGCGTGAACTCCCTTTGCTTGTCTTTCCTCAAGAGACCTATATCGGGATAGGATTGAAACGTTCTCTCTTTAGCCCCATTCTCGAAAGTCAAGCCGCGTCCACAGGAACCCTGGAACGGTATTACGTCGATGCGCTTGAGAAACGAGGGCCCGCGGGCCTGGAAATTATCTATGGTCTCGAGACAGAGGACTTTTCACCCGTTGATGGCGTTGAGGCCATTACCCGGACGCCAAAAATCTTCGAATACATCTACAGAAACTTTGAACTGGCCTCCTCCGAAGGACACCAGGACAGCCATTATGTCGTTCACGCACGTCCGCAGCCACGGGATATTGTCCACGAAAACTTGCCCTTTACGGTGCCTCGGCAAATGGCAGGGTCCGGAATCCTCAAGTTGGAAACCGCGACGGCCTGCGGAATCGTACGCGTGGAGATGGCGCTGAAATTCAGGAAAAATCCGTACTTGTTCAGGCCGAGCGGTATTGAGCTGAATTTCAACGACGGTGATCAAAATGTTTGGAGAGGATTGGTCAGGCCGCTGGAAATCAACAAACCCTTCACTACATACATCAGCCTTTTGGACCGAACGACGTTTCAAAACGTATTTGGCGAGAGCCCTGTAGAAAGCCGGATGTGGGACCATCTCGAATACCACCCTTTAAAGGCCGACTTGCTGGGATCAGAATCGGCCCGCATTGAGATCACCCACCTTGCATGCCTGAACCCGCAAATGTTCGCCGTGCCTCAGTAACGTTTTCCTCATAATTCATTCGAAGCAGCGTGTACGGTATAGTCGTTAGCCCATGGCTGAAATGGTGATCCGCACGGAAGGGCTCACGCGCGACTTCCAGACAACGCGAGCTGTGGATGGTCTTAGTATTGAAGTTCCACGAAGCGCGGTCTTCGGTTTTCTCGGACCAAATGGTTCAGGTAAGACCACCACGATCCGGATGCTGCTCGGGCTTCTGGAGCCCACGTTTGGCAAAGTGTCGGTGTTGGGCTTCAATGCGGCCAGTCAGTCCGACGAGATCCGGCTGCGGAGCGGCTGCCTGCTGGAGTATTCCGGTCTCTACGAGCGGCTGTCGGCAGAGGACAACCTGGAGTTGTTCGGCCGCATCTGGAAAATTCCAAGGCTGGATCGGCGGGCGCGAATCCAGGAGCTGTTGCAAGCCTTTGGACTCTGGGAACGGCGCCGGGAGGCGGCCGGCGTCTGGAGCCGAGGCATGAAACAGAAACTGGCAGTCGCGCGCGCTCTGTTGCATCGTCCGCCGTTAATCTTTCTGGATGAACCGACGGCTGGTTTGGATCCGGTCGCTGCTGCAGCGCTGCGTGAAGACCTGGCTGCACTTGCCCGCCGCGAAGGTGTCACTGTGTTCCTGACCACCCATAATTTGCCGGAGGCCGAAAAACTTTGTTCGCGGGTCGCGGTCATTCGTCGGGGAAAGCTCCTCGCGGAAGGATCTCCCGAAGAGTTGCGCGCACAGAAGGCGGGCCACCGCGCGCAGGTCCTTGGGCGAGGTTTCAGCGAACAGATTCTTGCAATGGCACAGGCCCGTCCAGAGATTCGTTCCGCCAGGCTTGAAAACGGGCAACTCCTGGTTGAGATGCAGGATCATTCGCCGATGGCCCCTCTCGTTTCGATGCTGGTTGGCGCTGGGGCGGAAATTGAGGAAATCCGGAAGGAAAGGGCCAGCCTGGAAGATGTGTTCCTCACCCTGATGGAGGAAGACCAACAATGATGGACGATCTCTGCACGATGATTTGGAAAGAGTGGAAAGAATTCTTTCTTCAGCGCGGCTCGTCGAGAAAAACCATGTTGATCAGTGCACTGCTGCCAATCATCCTGCTCGGCATCGTGATTCCATGGCGGGCCGGTCCAGCATACGTCGATAACACGGTGGCACTGGTCGTCCCTGCCTTGATGCCCCTCCTCTTCGTCCTGGTGCTGGTCGCCGATTCCTTTGCTGGCGAACGGGAACGTCATACATTGGAGACGCTACTGGGCACCCGCCTGTCAGATCAGGTTATTCTGTTGGGAAAGATGACGGCCGCTGTTCTTTACGCATGGGCAATGTTCGTCATCACGCTGGCTGTAGCTGTACTGGGAATCAATATCATGTATGGCCACGGACGCTTGATCATGTTTCCAATGAGCCGTCTGGTTCCAACCCTCATTTATGATTTTCTTTTAGCCGTGCTTCTAACCTGCGTCGGCGTATTCGTTTCATTGCGCGCTCCCACGGTGCGTCAAGCCATGCAAACTCTTAATTTGGGATTCATGGTGACTGTCTGGGGAAGCTTCTTCGGCTTCCAAGCTCTCCCCAAAGAGTGGCGGATCATCCTCCTGCGCGCGCTGGCCGGAAAGAATCTCATCCGCTCAGAAATAGTCGCTCGCGCCACCTATCGCTGAATAAAATATTGGCCCGGAGAAAATTGTTTTGAGGAGGGTCCGATGAACTCGAACATCATTCGACGCGGCCCCGCCTTAGCCTTCGTGCTGGCTGGGATTGTGGCCGCCTCTGTTTTAACCAATGCGCAGACTAAAACGAACGGGCCGATCGAACATATCGCGGCTACGTCCGTGAACGTCACTGGAGCCGGAGATCCGGTGAGGATCGATCTGCTCCGCTGGTCGACCGACGCCGAACGCGAGCAACTATTATCCGTGTTAACTAAGAGCGAAAAGGAACTGGCTGCTGCGCTCGAGAAAGCGCCTACGCTCGGCTATCTGTGGACAAGCGAAAGTGCCGGATACTCGCTGCGCTATGCTTATCGTGTGCAGACGCCGGAGGGCGAGCGCCTCATATTTGCGACCGACCGTCGCCTTGGCAGTTGGAATCCACAATTGTGGAAACCTGTTGGGAACGCGGCTTCGCCGGATTATCCATTCACCCTGATCGAGCTGCGTTTCAACCGCAGAGGCGAGGGAGAAGGCAAGGCATCGCTGACAACCAAGATCACCGCGGACGGCCAAGCGAAAACGCTCGCTCTGGACAACTACGCCGCCGCAACCGTCGTGCTCAAGGGTGTCAAGCGCGACAACCGCCCCAGGCAACCATCGAACTGACATAGAATGGATGCATTCAGCGCGACCCGAACGCGGGCTAAAGCCCGCGACTACAAGCTCGAGATAACGTGCAGGCATGCATGTAGTCGCGGGCTTTAGCCCGCGTTTGGCTCATAAATTCCCTGTTGAGATCAGGAGATCTGAAGCTGGCTGTATCTTATCAGGTAAGATTGTCGCTGGAGGTTTCATCCATGGGACTGTCTGAGAAAACGTGCGTTCCTTGCCGAGGAGGTGTGCCTCCGCTCACCGCAGCGGAAATCCAACCGTTGGCATCGCAAGTGGACCATTGGAATGTTGTGGACAATCATCACGTCGAGAAGGAGTTCAAGTTTCCGGATTTCAAGGCGGCGCTCGATTTCGTCAACAGAGTTGGAACCATTGCAGAAGAGCAGGGACATCATCCGGACATTTACCTGGCGTGGGGCAAGGCCGGGATCAAAATCTGGACGCACAAGATCAACGGCCTGACAGAGAGCGACTTTATTCTGGCGGCGAAGATCGACAAGTCCTATTCGCAATAAACCAGCCGCGGATAGCACAGATTGCACGGATTGAATCCGCGCCATCCGCGGAGTCCGCGGCTACTCAATTTGATCAAAGCTCATTATCGCCGGATGATCGTGCGCAGGTTGGGGATCATTGCCGGGCCGAACGCACAAGAGCGTGTGCATCTCAGCCTGCCGCGCGGCATCAAGCTCGCGGGTTACGTCTGAAATAAAGAGAATGCCGGAAGCGGGAATGCCGAAATTCTTCGCGATTTTTCTGTAGCTGTCCGGTTCGTTCTTGGGGCCCGTGGTGGTATCAAAATATCCGTTCAAGAACTTCGTCAGATCGCCGGCCCTCGTGCTGGAAAAGAGGAGGCGCTGCGCCAGGACACTTCCCGAAGAGAAGATACGGATATCGATATTCTTCCGATACCAGCGTTCCAGCGCTGGCGGTACGTCTGGAAAGACATCGCCGCGAAGTTCGCCGCTTTGATATCCCTTGAGCCAGATTTCTCCCTGGGTATTCTTCAGCGCCGTTGATTTTCGATCCTGGTCCATTAACCAAAGAAGGTAGGCGATTGGCTCGGTTGACCAGGGAGGCGGATTGTGTCCTTGACGAACATCTTCATCATGCTCGCGATGGAGCTCTTCCAGATTTGCGGACTTGAGGTATTCCCGAGCGTGATGCCGGGCGAACGGGAAAAGCACATCGTAAACAAACGCGACTGGCGTCGTGGTGCCTTCGATGTCCAGGAGAATACCGCGCGGCGTCACGACGCGAAGGTGCGCCCGAAGCAGACCGGCTCGAATTTTTCGTCGACACCACTGCTGGTGTAGTGAGGCGCCCAGCCTGATGGATCCTGGAAGAGCCGGATGGCCCGGATCTGCCGGCTCGAGCAGAGATCAAACCAATGCAATGTGCCGCGCGGAACACGGATCAGATCGCCGGCTTCAACCTCAATAGCAACAACGGGCGAGTCGCTGGGATGAACGTGAAATAGGCCTCTTCCTTGAACGATGAATCGGACTTCATCTTCATCGTGCCAATGCTCACGGCTGAACTTTGCCAGCATCGCATCAAGGCCAGGCGTTTGCGGATTGACGCTGATCACATCCGCCGTCACATAGCCGCCGCGAGCCTTCAACGTTTCGATTTCGGCGGAGTAGGCCTGGAGGATTTCTTCTGAAGGCGCGTCCGGATGGACAGGATGCGCCGCTTCCCAGACTTCATAATCGATTCCGATACGGGCCAAGTAATCCGTGATCGCGGCTTTGTCTGCCAGCGTGCGGTTCTTTTCAGGAATGCGAATTACTGCCATATGTTCCTCCAGCGTAAACGAGTCCACTAATATTGCGGCTCCATCATCTGACGCCGCCCGACCGATTCCAAGAGAAATTCCAATATCTCCACATGGCGGGTGGCTTCGTCGAGCTCTTTGCCCCACGTGTACAATCCATGGCGCCTGATCAAAAAGCCATCAAGGTTTGTATATTCTCGCAACAAAAGCGCGGTCTCCGCCGAGAGCGCCTCCATGTCCTGGCTATTTTCAAGGATCGGCAGCCACTCACGGTGCTCGTGCGTGCCGACGCCGTCCAAACCCTTGAGCATTTCGTAGCCTTCGATGAAGAATCCACCCTGTCCCATGTGATAATCCGAGAGGATCGTGCTCCAGACCGAGTGTGTATGCAGAACTGCGCCTGCCCCGCAGCCAACTACGGCGAGATGCAGAAGAGTCTCGGCCGAGGGCTTGCCTTGTCCGGGCTTCAGCACGTGACCTGTCGAGTCCACTTCAAGGATCTGATCCGCCGTGAGGCGGCCCTTATCTACGGAACTGGCGGTGATTGCCAGGTGGAGCGGTTCGCGGTCGATGACCGCGCTAAAGTTTCCACTCGTTCCCAAAGCCCATCCGCGCCGGTAAAACTCCCGTCCAAGATCCGCGAGGCGTTCCGAGGCCGCTTGATAGGTCATGATGCCGAATTATACCGCTAGAAGTTGCAACAAATTCGCCGGCTTGCCGATGAATGCCCGCTCGATGAGTTGACCGGTATCGTTTCATGACCGGACGAAACCATGCGAAAATGGCCGAGTGAGCGCCAACAGGATCCACGGACGAGGGGCTGCCAGTAATCCTCAAAATCGGTTTGAAAAAACTTCCTATCAAGTTTCAGAATGGGATGAGCCCGGCGACCCATCTCCTCACACTGTTTTCCTAAAAGATGAAACGCGCTCCATCATTAATTACAACGACAGTCCGGACGTCGGTTTCGCGGCGAGCATCAATCCATATCGCGGCTGTGAACATGGCTGCATTTACTGCTTCGCGCGGCCCAATCACGAGTATCTCGGTTTTTCCGCGGGGCTCGACTTTGAGACGAAGATCTTGGTGAAAGAGGACGCTCCGGAGTTACTTCGGCGCGAACTGTCTTCACGGAATTGGGAACCGCAGGTCATCGCGATTAGCGGTGTGACCGACGCATATCAGCCTGTGGAGCGCCGTCTGCAATTGACGAGGCGCTGCCTTGAAGTCCTTGTGGAGTTTCGCAACCCTATCGTGATCATTACAAAGAACGAGTTGGTGACTCGTGATATCGACCTGCTTCGTGAGTTCACCCGTTTCGACGGTGCGCTCGTTTTCATATCTGTGACTTCGCTCGATGGTGAGCTTGCGCGGGAATTGGAACCCCGCGCTCCGCAGCCCGCGCGAAGATTGGCTGCGATCCAAGCTTTGTCGCAGGCTGGAATTCCAACCGGAGCGCTTGTTGCGCCGGTCATTCCCGGCTTGACGGACCACGAGATGCCCGCCATCGTCTCGGCTGCCGCCCAGGCGGGAGCGCTCGCCGCGGGATACGTTCCGTTGCGGCTTCCCTATGGTGTGGCGCCGCTCTTCGAGGAATGGTTGACACTGCATCGGCCTCTCCGGAAAGACAAGATTCTCAGCCACGTTCGTTCCATCCGTGGCGGCCGGCTGAACGATCCGAATTTTGGCTCACGAATGCAGGGCAGCGGCCCATATGCCGAACAGATTGCCGACTTGTTCGAAATTTCTTGCCGAAAGGCAGGCTTGAACAGCGCAAGCCCGAAGCTTTCCGTCGCGGCGTTCCACCGTCCCGGACCCGCGCAATTGCCGTTGTTCTAACAAGCAATGCTCAGATATGCCGCGAATTACGCCAATGACGCCGTAATTCGCCGCCTCTAGGTTTCAACGAGAATTTCCCCGTATGCGAAGGCCGCACACCCTCCACGTGCTTCATTTCAGCGATAAGACCTGCGCTTTAAACACCCTGGCATTGCGGTCCGTTTGGAAGACCGTATGCGAGTCAAAGACCAGGGGAAGCGGGATGAAATTCGGCCACAGCCTGGTCGTCGGCTTGGTTCTCTTCTTGTTTCAAGGGCGGGACCCATTGGAGGCTGCGGCTTTAAGAGAAATTACGACGATCATGGGTCTGGAGGGCCACAGTGAAACGGTGGCGTTGCGTTCCACGGAACGGTTGCCGGATGGTTTTGGTAAAGCACGACTGGAACGGAAGGGAAGTACCACAGATATCGAAGTCGAGATCGGTGCGATGAAGCCCGCGTCGTTATTCGGTGGCGATTACAACACGTATGTGCTTTGGATCGTCTCTCCAGACCGTGAGATGCTCAATCTGGGCGAGCTCGTGCTTGATGGAACTCGCAGCCGTCTACACTCCACGACGAACCTGCCGGCGTTCGCGATATTGATAACGGCGGAGCCTCACTACCTGGTCCGCGCCCCAAGTGCTTTCGTCGTGTTGGAAAACAGGCCCAACAAGCGTGGCAGCAGGATTCAGTATCCGGTGCTCGAAGGCGTCTATAACTTCGAACGCGCAACCCTCGAGCACGTCAAGCAAGCGAGAGGCAAAGTGTACACGGAAGTGAAACAGGCTTTCACGGCTCTCCGGCTCGCGCGACGCGCGGGGGCCGCCGATCTCGCAACCGGCGAATTGCTGCTGGCCGAACGCGCGTTGGACAAAACAGTGGACCTGCTGCGGCAGGGAATGAATCGAAGCGAAATCGAGGCGCAGGCTCGCGAGACCGTTCGGTTCGCGGTAGCTGCGCAGCACCTCGCAGAGGATCGCGCCTTCTCAGGCGCCGAAGGCGGTGTTAGCCTGCCATAAGGATGGCCGCGGATTACAAGGATTACGCGGATTCAAAATCTGGGGAATCCCCTGTTTATGTTCTACTCGACGGTGCCCTGCGCGGTCGTGAAGCCGGTCTTCGCGTGGCGGAGGATCCACCGGATCACACGGCCGTTGTTATACACGTAGCTGACGATGTGGTTCAAAGTAGAGAAACAGTGCAGCTCACATTCCTTCTTCATTTCGGCGAGCTGGTGCTTGTCAAACTTCGGTTTTCCAACAACGCCCCAGTCGTGAGTCGCGGAGTACATCGGGAAGCATGGTGCCAGCGTTCCGTCCGTCCGGACGATCAACGTGTTCCGGCCGGCGCGGCAACCCCAGGGCTCGATCTGGCCGCGCATAAATTCCTTCATTTGAAGCAGGCGCGCCTTTTGGTTGACGATCTTGTAGCCTTGCTTGTGTTTCTCGACTATCCAGTCGATGAGCTCATCCACCTTGGGATAATCCGCCGGCGTTAGGAACGTGCTGTTCTGATCGAGATGTTTAAAGTGAGGCGCGTCGATCAGAGGCGATTCGACAATATGGTAATCAATGCCGATGTTGTAATCGTGAGCAAGCTCGGTGAGTGTCTTCACATCGTCCATATTCGTCCGGCAGATGCAGACGTTGAAAAATGCCGAGTAGCAATACTTCCTCATGTTCTTTATCAGGTACTCGAAATACGGGCGAATCGGCGTCAGAGCCTTGGCCAGACCTGGCTTTTCGTCGATGCAATCGACGGCCAGATTCACCGTTCCGAGACCGCCATCGCCGAGCCGATCGATCACATCCGGTTTCATCAGCCTGCCATTGGTCGGTAGGTACACGAGGAAGTCTTTTTTCGCCGCATAATAGACGATCTTGTGAATGAACTTCGGTCGCAGCAGCGGCTCACCACCCATCAGCGCCAGTAGCCGGTTGCCGGTGGAATGCAGCCAATCGATGGATTGCCTGGCGACCGGCTCCGTCATGCCCTTCACGCTGTTGTCGTATGACCAGCAGTAATGGCAATCGAGATTGCACTTCCATTCGGTGAACAGATACGAGATCAGCGGCTGAAGCTCGCCCGGCATCAGCCGGTGTTTGAAGTACGGCGCCCCCAGGCTTTTCCACGTTCGCCAGGCTTTGAAGTTGTGGTAGGCTCGCTCGGTCTTCCACCTCTCTTCTGGGAATTGCGGATAGATCGGTTCCGGTAAGCCTTCCTCAACAGCGAGAGCCGCCTGAGTTGTACCGCGCTGCCCGGAAGTCAAGACATCACGAAGTTTCACATCCAAACGAAATTCTGGGGCGGATTGTCTTTCGGGTTCATTAGTGATCACTTACTCCTCCTCAAAGAGCGCGAAATCAGATTCATCCTGACAAACGAATGGATTAATTTAGCGCACAAATCCCGACGCGTTCCACAAAATCAAATAGAAACCTTCAATTTCTGTTTCACTGGACGGGACTGTGCCGTGGACAATGCCCAGAACTGCAGGCGCGGGCTGTGACCGCGCGTCTTTCCCCACCTCGCGGCTCATGGAGCCCGCGCCACCCGCCATCGGCGTTTTCTTGTATACTCCCACGCGGAGGGTCTATGTCGAAGCCAAAGCCGTATGTCCGCCTCACTCAGCCGCTGGTTCGTGACAAAGGACGCCACAGCGCCCTGCGTCCGGCCAGTTGGGACGAGGCGTTGGATCGCACGGCGCAGGGGTTGGTGGCTGTAGTTGAGAAACACGGTCCTCAGAGTTTCGGGCTTTTCAGTTGCTCCAAGAGCACCAACGAAATGAATTTCATCGCGCAGAAATTCGCTCGGCTGGTGATCGGAAGCAACAACATCGATAGCTGTAACCGTACTTGACACGCTCCGAGTGTCGCCGGTCTGGCGACGGTTTTCGGCGCAGGTGGTGGCACCAACTCGTACCAGGAGATCGAAGAGACCGACGTCATTCTTCTCTGGGGCTCGAACGCCCGGGAGACGCATCCGATATTTTTCCATCACGTCCTGAAAGGCGTTCGAAACGGAGCTCGCCTTTACGCGGTCGATCCACGGCGAACCAGCTCCGTTCAATGGGCCGACCTGTGGGCGGGCCTCGACGTGGGGACGGACATCGCACTCGCCAATGCGATGGCGCGTGAAATCATCGTGGCGGGCCTGGAGTGCAAGGAGTTTATCAACAATGCGACGACCGCGTTCGAAGACTACCGGCGCGTTGTCGAGCCCTACACGCTCGCATATTCCGAACGTGAGACGGGTGTGCCGGCGAGTGTTATTCGGGAGATGGCGCACACTTATGCTCAAGCCGGCAAGGCGATGATCTGTTGGACGCTCGGAATCACCGAACACCACAACGCCGTGGACAACGTTCTGGCTCTTATCAACCTCGCTCTGCTCACGGGACATGTCGGGCGCTATGGCTGCGGACTCAATCCGCTGCGGGGCCAGAACAATGTTCAGGGCGGCGGCGACATGGGCGCGTTGCCGGATCGTCTGACCGGATTTCAGCACATCGAAAATAACGCGCTTCGCGCCAAGTTTGAAAAATACTGGGGCCACGCGGTTCCTCCAAAGAAAGGATGGCATCTGTCTCAGATGTTCGAAGCGATGGAACGCGGAGACTTATGCGCCCTATATGTTATCGGCGAGAACCCGCTCCAGTCGGAAGCCGACCAGAATCACGCACGTCACCTCCTGGAAGGGCTGGAATTCGTAGTTTCTCAAGACATGTTCCTGACGAAGACCGGCGAGCTTGCGGACGTTGTGCTGCCGGCCGCTGCCGCCTGGTGCGAGAGCGAAGGCACGGTGACGAACAGCGAGCGCCGCGTTCAGCGAGTGCGAAAAGCGCTGGAACCGCCGCCGGGCGCTCGCGACGATATCGCGATCCTGTTCGATATAGCCAGGCGGCTGGGCCACGACTGGGGACAGCCAAACGCAGAGCGCATCTGGAACGAAGTGCGCGCGCTCAGCCCCGTTCACGCTGGAATGAGCTACGCCCGGCTTGAAGCGTTGAATGGCATTCAATGGCCCTGTTACGACCAGAATCATCCGGGTGAGCTTTTCCTTCATAGCCGGCTTTGGGAACGCCCGTTGAATGGTCCGCGGGTTTCATTCGTTCCGGTCGAGCACGATCCGCCTGTCGAGCGATTGTCGCCCGATTTTCCTCTGCGACTCACGACCGGCCGGCGTTTGGATGAATATAACACCGGCGTCCAAACATCCGGCTATCGCTCACCCATGCGCCGCGGTGAGACGCTCGATCTTTCGCCTGAAGACGCGGAGCGCCTGGGGGTTCAAGATGGAGAGGTTGTCCGAGTGCACTCGCGCCGTGGCGCGGTTACGGTACCGGTGCGCCGCGATCAGTCGCTCCGGCCTGGACTCACGTTCATGACGCTGCACTTTCCGGACGATGTTGCAACGAACCTGCTGACGATCGACGCGACGGACCCGAAGTCAGGCACCGCGGAATTCAAAGCCGCTGCGATTCGAGTGGAAAAGATGAGCTGATACTTAAGAATTCTTGGCCGCGGATTGCACGGATGACGCGGATTATCTCAAAGCTGAATCTGCGTCATCCGTGCAATCCGCGGATCATTTCGTATGGATATTCGCATTCACGAACCTGAAGCTGACGCGGTCGAGCGCGCCGCCGTCGATGCTGTGCTCGGCGCGCCCGTCTCGGCGTGGGTGGGCGGCGAAAGAGATATCGAGGCCGAAGGACACTCGTCGATACTCGGCGGACACGCCGCGCGCGCGGGCCGCGATCTTCTCTTACCCGCCCTTCACTCCGTCCAGGAGCGGTTCGGCTGGCTTCCACCAGGCGCGCTCAACTATATCTGCCGGCGGCTCACAGTTCCTCCGGCCGAGGTCTTCGGTGTTGCAACGTTCTATCATCTCTTTTCCCTCACACCTCGCCCTGCGGCCGTGATCCATGTCTGCGACGACATTGCTTGCCGGATCAATGGCGCCGAGCATCTCTGTTCGGAAATGGAGAAAATGCTCGCATCGAAAACGGGCATTACCTGGAAGCGCAGTCCTTGTCTCGGGCAATGCGAGCGCGCTCCGGCCATCCTTGTGAGCCAGGCGGGAGAGGCTCCACGTTTGTTTTCTCAGGCGCCGGTGGCATCCGTTGCGGAACTTATGTTTAAGCTGGATGCGGCAGCATCGAAAGGAGAGGGACTCGAACCGCTGCGGCAATCTGTTCCCCAGGCCGGACAACCTGGGCTTCGGCTGATCGGCCGCATCGGACGAGTGGATCCAGAGCGGCTCGATGCGTACCGAGCCGATGGAGGCTATGCCGCGCTGAAGCGAGCAATCGAGCTAGGTCCGGAGGGAGTCGTCCGGGAAGTCCTCGCTTCGAATTTGGTGGGGCGCGGCGGCGCCGCCTTTCCCACGGGACGGAAATGGGAAGCCGTCGCCAGGGCGCCCGCGCGGCCTCACTTTGTGGTGTGCAACGCCGATGAATCCGAGCCAGGGACATTCAAAGACCGGCTCTTGATGGAAGGCGATCCCTTCGCGGTGATCGAAGGCATAACCATCGCAGCCTACGCCACGGGCAGCGAACGCGGATACTTTTACGTACGCGGCGAATATCCACTGGCCGCGGTCCGAATCGCTTCAGCCATCGAAGGCGCTCGGGGGGCAGGCCTTCTTGGAAAGAATATTCTGGGCACCGGCTTCGATTTCGACATCGAGCTGCGCCGGGGAGCCGGCGCGTACATTTGCGGCGAAGAGACGGCGCTCTTCAACTCCATCGAAGGCAAGCGAGGAGAACCACGGAACAAGCCGCCGTTTCCTGTTCACGCCGGCTTGTTCGGAAAGCCCACCGTCATCAACAATGTTGAAACGCTCGCGAACGTCCCTTTGATTGTTTCGGAAGGCGGCGCCGCCTATGCAGGCGTCGGAACCTCGGGATCGAGTGGACCCAAGCTGTTCTGCGTCTGTGGACATATTCATCGTCCCGGCCTCTACGAAGTACCTTTCGGCCGCACGCTCGGTGAGCTTATAGAAATGGCGGGAGGTGTGCCCGGGGGGAAGAGAATTCGCGCGATTCTCCTGGGCGGCGCGGCAGGAATGTTTATCGGACCCGAAAACCTGGACGTGCCATTAACCTTCGAAGGAACGCGCGCGATTGGCGCCACGCTTGGCTCTGGCGTCGTTATGGTCTTTGATGAGACCGTCGACATGGCCGGCATCCTGACGCGCATTGCCGCGTTCTTCCGCGACGAGTCGTGCGGTCAATGTGTGCCGTGCAGAGTAGGAACGGTTAGGCAGGAAGAGCTGCTCGCGCGGTTGCGCTCCGGAAGGACTTTCGGATCACAAACGGACGAGCTCGCATTGCTGAAGGAAATCGGCCAGGCGATGCGGGATGCGTCCATTTGCGGTCTCGGTCAAACGGCTTCAAGTGCGATCGAGTCCGCATTCGCCAATTTAAATGGAATGCCGGGGAGAAACGGCGCATGAACGCTTCAGACGAGAACCCTCCCGACGCCATCTGGTTTACTCCGCCGCCCCGCCCGAGTCAACCGCCGGAGCCACCGAAAAGGTCCGAGCCGAAGCAAGTCGACATCGTGATCGATGGACGGCCAATGAAAGCGCTAGAAACCTGGACGATCCTGGATGCATGCCGGTCCGCGGGTGTGGACACGCCAACATTGTGTTTTCTGGAAAACCTGACCCCGGTGAATGTCTGCCGGATCTGCGTCGTCGAGCTGAAAGGCGCCCGCACCCTGGCGCCGGCGTGTTCCCGCAAGGTAGAACAGGGGATGGAGATTCAAACCGACTCCGAGCGGGTTCGTCTCGCGCGCAAGATGGTTCTGGAGTTCTTGGGCTCGTCTGTCGATTTGTCAACTTCTCCAGAGACAAAGACTTACATGGCTAGATATCAAGCACGACCTGAACGTTACGGGACGCCTGGCCCGGCTGCCGGCGCCGGTGAACGGGATGCGTGCGAGCCTGGCCATCACCACATTCCGGACGGCAGCCACGCCGAAACGGTGCACCAGCCCGTCAAGGTCGATAACGATCTCTACGTCCGTGACTACTCGAAATGCATTCTTTGTTATAAGTGTGTCGAGGCCTGCGGAAGCGATGCTCAAAACACGTTCGCGATCGCGGTCGCAGGCCGCGGATTCGACGCTCGAATCTCGACCGAAGCGAACGTTCCCCTTCCGGACTCCGCCTGTGTCTATTGCGGAAACTGCAT
>QHXC01000091.1 GCA_003222815.1 Acidobacteriota bacterium
GATCGTTCTTGACCCAATCGAAAATCCTTCCCACTTTCCGATCCGTGGCTCTCACAGCCTCTAGGTATTTTTCGTAACTCTCATGGCCAACATCGTGACCCGTTTCGTGCAATACGAGTATCCGCGGCATGCGTTCGTGCATTATGGCTGGGACCAGGTGTGACGAGCTGCAATTAAGGTATAGATGATCCGGTAGGCCTTGGACCAGCTCGGCGAAAGCGGCCGTGTGGGATGCTACGCTGTCGCAGTGATCTTCGGTAAACACGAAACCCTCGCTCGCCATTCTGTGAATATTGGGCGTGAGCGCGGCGTCTTCGTAATACTCCTTTTTGCGCACCCCATTGCCGTTCACAATGAAGATCAAATGCCTGGTCTTGAGCCCGCGTGTTTGGTCCAACCTCACGCTCGTTGCTGCCAACATCGACGCTTTTAGAAATGACCGGCGATTCATAATTAGAAACGAATTTTGGCACTGAGCAGGATCTGGCGCGCATCCGTTATGAGCGTTGCTGTATTTGATCCGAAGGAAGGCGAGCTCATCTTCGATTCGGGGTTCGCGAAATTGTTGTGGTTCCACAGATTGATGAAGTCGCTGCGCAATTGGACCTGCCAGCCCTCCTGGATTGAGATCTTCTTTGTCAAAGCGAAGTTCCAGTTCTGGAATGACGGACCTCGGAAAGTGTTACGTCCAAGGTTTCCACCGCCTGGCATCGAGTTGGCCAGGATTCCGTTTCTTCCGAGGGGCGCCACGACGATTCCGGTGCCGTCGACCGGTGTCGTAAACGTGCGAAGGTCGTCCGTCACCTGGTCCTTTTTGAATATACCGTTTGGATTGTAATTCGGGCGGCCCGGGAATGCGCTTGCAAGATCTCGCACACCTGCGGTGTCCACTCCGGTGACGATCGTGAATGGTTGTCCCGACTGAAATTCAGTGAACCCGGCAATTCCCCAGCCGCCAAAAACATGGCTCAAAGCAGCGGAACTGGAGGCGAACCACGGTATTTCGTACATGTAGTGAACGACGAAGCGATGCGGGCGGTCGAAAGCCGAACGGCTCCACTCGTTGCGGAGGTTGAAGTAATCCTGGGGAAGCTGCGGCGTCGACGCCGTCAGGTCTGTAACCGTGAATGCTTCGTCGTTGTCACTGAGATTTGCGCTCCACGTGTAATTGGCGCCAATCTGGAGACCTTTGGACATACGTCTGTCGAACTTCGCATAGCCTGCGTGGTATTCGGCGTTGGAGGTCGTTTCGAGCAACACGCGCGAACCCCAATTGGGATTCAAACGCGGCACTGTAATATTCGCGTTGTCCGTTGCAATTACTGCCGCTGCCTGCGTTGCGGTCAAAACTCCAGGATTGGTTTCTCGCTGCCGAAGTTGGTGATACGACCTGTTGCCTGTATATCCCACTTCGAAAATGTAGTTTGAACGGATCTCGCGCTGTACAGACAAATTCCAAAAATGAGTCGTCGGATTCTGAATATCTTCGGACGCGTTAATAAATCGGAAAGTGACCGGGTTCAATGGCGGAACCGTGGCTACTTTTGGTGCAAGTGTAGGGAACAAGTTTGCCGCCTCTTCGGCCGGTGTAATCTGGGTTACCACTCGTGGATAGTTATTGGCCGTGTTGGCGAGAATGTTGTAGAAAAGGACGTCATACGTCATTCCAAATCCTCCACGGACTGACGTCTTTCCGGGCCCAAGCAGGTTTCGCCAAATGCCTTGTGGAGCACCCGGGCTGTAGGCGATCCCTAAACGAGGGGCCCAATTGTTTCTGTCGGGCCGCGCCGGTCCCGGTACGCCGACCGCTCGGATTGCTGGATCCAGAGCACCAAAGAACCCGACGGGAACCATCGAGTATTCATAGCGAATGCCGAAGTTGAATGTGAGATCCTTGGTGGCCTTGAGATCATCCTGGAAAAAGTAAGCGTGATGCCAATGGCTCGCCTCGAACGTAGCTTCGTTGATAGCCTGGATGAGACTCGACGGCGTGCTGTTCAGAAAATCGGCAAAGCTTCCAAACGTCCAGGTACCTTTCGAATTCGTCCCAAAACGCCCGAACAGCTTGTTGCGGCGGACGTCCAAACCGAATTTGAATGAATGGCGTCCCGCCAGGTATGTTGCCACATCCTGGAACTGGTACAACTGTTCGACGCGTCCCTGGGGAAACCCGTTTGAGCCGCCGATTGTAAAGAAACCCGAGATAGTGGCGGTTGAGCTCTTCGGATCATTCTCAGGAAAGTCTAAAAAACCGCGAGTGTAGGCGACTCGAGCTTCGTTCAAAAGCCGGCTGTTGACGGTGCGCGTATAGCTGATCGCGTGGTTTTGTTTTAGTATGCTCTGCGCTGCTGTGAAGCGGGTTCCAAAGCCCAGGTTGCCGGTAATGTTAGGCTGATCGCGCTTATCGAGGTGATACCGATACGTCAGGTTATCTCGGCTCGTCAGGCGATGGTCGATTCGGACAACGTTGTACCAGAAGTTCGATGGTTGCGGGAGTGGAATGCGAATCGTACCCACCTGTACCGGTATGTTATTGATCGGCACATTGCGCAGATTCTCGTAATTCCCGACCTGAGAATGAAGCTCGGGAAGGAAACTCAAGGCTGAGAGCACGGCCTGCCGGCTGGCCGCACTTTGACCGTTGCCAAGCGGTATGGTCGGGAGCGCGGCGTATCCTGCGGGTGTCGGAACATTCACCGAAGTGGCATTTGCAGCATTGGCGGCCTCTCGACGCCGATTGCCTTCAAGCAGGCCGAAGAAGAACGTGCGTTCCCTGACAATCGGCCCCCCAACATCGCCTCCCACTTGGTTTAATACAAATCGCGGTGTTTCTGTTAGTTTGGCGCGCTTGTTCGTCAGGTTGAGCGGCTCCATCCAGTTGCCGCGGTAGTACTCCCATGCTTCGCCGTGATATTCGTTGGTTCCACTCTTTGTGATGGCCGAGAATTGTGCCCCGCTGGTTCGCCCGAATTCCGCTGAATATGCCGTCGTCTGCACCTGCACTTCCTGCACAGCTTCCGGAATAATTCGGAGGGAGTTCGTCGTGACGCTAAGGTCGTTGTTGTCGACCCCGTCAACGCTGAAGCTGTTATTTCGAGCGCGCTGACCATTTGCCGAAAATTCATTCGAGCCGTTGGCGCGGCTCACCGTAGGCGCAAGCAGTGCCAGACGTGTGACGTCACGTACGCCGTTGTAAACCTGAAAGGGAAGTTCCCCAATGAGCCGATCGGAGAATGTGCGTTCAATGGTCGCCGTTGTTTTCTGAAGTTCAACGCCAGGTGTTTCGAGCACAGACACTTCAGCGGTCACGCCGCCCACACTCAATGTCTGGTTAATGACAATTTCTTGAGCGGTCTGAACCGCAATCCTGTCCATTTTGTGAGTTTCAAAGCCTGCCAGCTTGAACTCCACGGAATAGTCACCAGGTTCAACCGCGACAAATCGATAAAAACCGACGTCGTTCGTCACCGTATCACGCGGGATGTTTGTCGCCTTGTTTGTTATGGTGATCTGGACTCCGGCGATGATCGCGTTCGTGGTGTCCGTGACCGTTCCCGAGACAAAGCCCCGTACTAATTGCGCTTCGCCCATATGAACCACCGCAAGAAGCCCCAGGCCGAGAGCAATGCTCCGAGAAAGCAAGGCGAATACCTTCGATTGCCGGAACTGCAACATGGAGTTTTCCTCCCTCAATTCTCCATCCTAACTTGAGCACGCTTCGCTGCGAAGCGCCGTATTATGCCACTTCAGGTTTGAATGTAGCCTTTCTTTTGAGCGGGGTTTGCCTGCAGGTTTCGTGCCAACCGGCGGAGACCGCCTGAAAATCGGAAATGGGGTCTCCGTCTGAACGCTGTTACCAGATCAGCTTGAGGGCGAACTGAATCTGCCGTGGCGTCGTGTCGGTGCCGGCATAGGTGCCGAAGCCCGGCGAAGACAGGTTGTTGTCGAAGCGTGCGAAGCTGGTGTTGTTGAAGATGTTGTAAAACTCCGATCGGAATTGCACGTTCAGGTTTTCGTTCACTCGGGTGTTCTTCAAGAAAATCCAATCGAAATCGGTAAGAGGGTTGAGTCGGATTGCATTGCGACCTAGATTTCCGAAGTTTCCGAGCAGCGGCTGAACCAGTGGATATCCGGTGGTATTCGTATTCCGCTGCGTCGCGGTAGTGTTGATGCCACGCGCTGCTGGAGTTGGGATGCTCAAGGCGGCCGGACTGCCGGCGGGAGCAAACACCAGCTTGCTGAGGTCACCAACGACGCTCGGACGGATGAAGTTAGCGCCGTTCCCCGTCAGGGAAACGTCGTTGATGCCATATCGGGATCCCGCAAAAATGTTGGTTGGGAAACCAGACTGAATCTGGAAGATCCCGTTGAATTGCCATCCGTGCAGAATCTTGCCGGCAGCGCCCGTGCGATCTCTGAAGAACTGAGGCTCGTACACGTGATTGATCACAAGCCTGTGGGGGATGTCGAACTGAGAAACAGATCGGTTGTCTCTGAAGTTGAAAGGATTCTGGGCGATAGCTGCGTCGTTTACAAGCACAGCCAATACATCGGACGCATCGTCGATCGACTTGGACCACGTGTAAGCCGCCTGGAATTGATAGCTCTGGGAGTAGCGCTTTGTAATCTGGGCTTCCAGAGCGTTGTAGTTGGAGTTTGCGGAGCCTTCAACCAGCGTGACCAAGTTGAAACGAGGATCGATGCGCCTGCTTCCAGTGGTCAAAGAGCCGCTATACCCTGCGAACACACTTGTGAATTCGCCCATGCGCGCGATTTCATCCACTTCGCTCGTGGCCGGTCGAACCGTTCCCTGAGGAATCATGTTCAAGTATCTGCTGCGCAGAAGGTACCGGCCTGCGGTGCCAACATAGCTGACTTTCGCGGCCAGCGTGGACGTCCATTGATGTTCGAGAGTGAGGCTCCACTGCTGGACTTGAGGACTTTTCAGGTTTTTGTCAATCGGATTGAAGTTTCCAAAGTTCACTTGACCGGGGTTGAACTTGCCGACGGCAGATCGTGCATCCGTTTGAATCGTCGCCGTCCCGGCGGCAAGGTTGGCGTATGAGTTGGCGCCAGTGAAGCCGCTGGTCGGACTGATAATCTGAACAAACGGCGGTGCGAACCGGAGATTCGTGATCGGGTTCAGGAAGATAAAGTCATGGGACATACCGTAACCGCCTCGCAAGACCCACTTTCCTTGATTGGCAGTCCATGCAAAGCCTATCCGCGGTTCCCAGTTGTAGTTCCGCTCAAACGCAGTTCCACCGAGAACAATGCTGCCGAGCGGTCCAGGACCGGCCCCTCCAATCGCTCCGGGTTTGTTGAGATCAAGGTTGGACAGGATTCCATTCACTTCGGAAACGCCGCCCGCTACTTCGAGGCGAACTCCCAGATTAACGGTGAAATCCGGAAGAATTTTGAAATCGTCCTGCGCGAAACCGAACACGCCTGTTACACGGTTGCCACGGACCGTCGACCCAAAGTTCTGCGTCCACTGCTGCACACGTCCGGTAGCGAAGTCATCCCAACTGGCGAACCGGAGCATCCCGCGGATTGAGGAGTCAAACGCGCTATTTGCCTGAATTCGATGAACGTCCACGCCGTATTTCCAGCTATGGCGGCCCATGTTGTATGTGAGCGTGTCGCTGTACTGGAACGTGTTCTGCACGCGGCCCTGCGGGATGATGTCGGATTCGCCAAACTGATCAAAGCCCGTTATGATCACCCGGGGCACAGCCTTCGTTGACTGCGGAAAGAAGTTCGGTTTGGACCGGCCAAACGCAAACCGTGCTTCATTGACCATGCGAGCGCCGAGTAAGTGTGTCCAACCGAGGCTGAAAGTCTGCGGCTTGTTTTGCGACGAAGCTCCATATCCCGCGAGGTTTGTATTGATGAAAGTATTTCCTTCGGAATTGGCTTCGCTCTTCTGCATGGCATAACGGCCCGTCAAGAGGTCTCGTCCGCCTCCGAAGTTTCGATCGATTCGCGCCGACCAGGCATTGTTTTCTGTCGAAACAGGCGCGACTTGAGAGACTAGTCCAAAACCGCTCGAAGGATCGTCCGTCTCGGCGGCTGGCAAACCGGCTTCGGCGAGGATTGCCTTAGACGTCGGATCCGTAACTGCAGCGCGCTGGGCCGCAGTCGGTACGCGCGGCCTCCGTGTTCCGCCCGCGCCGCGGATCTGTAGACCTTCGTAGTGGCCAAAGTAAAACATTCTCTCTTTAATGATGGGTCCACCCGCCGTGCCGCCGAACTGATTTCGTCGCAGAATACTGGCCTTCCCGGTTGTGTCAAAGTAGTCGCGAGAGTTGAAGATGTCGTTTCGCAAAAACTCATAGGCTGTGCCGTGAAACTCGTTGGATCCACCCTTCGTGATGATCTGAACCTGAGCACTGGCGTTTCGTCCGAACTCTGCGTTGAAATTGTTGGTGATGAGTTTGAACTCCTGGATCGCATCCAGACTGAGCGTGCCGAACCCGGCGCCACCCGTCGTCGACACGTCCGTCGAAACCACATTGTCGATGGTGATGTTGTTTCCGCGGCCCCGTCCGCCATTTGCGTTAAAGCTGCCGTTTCCCAGGAAGGGATTGGCAGCAGTGACCGGAACAACTCCCGGTGAAAGCGTGGCGAGCACCAGTGGATCCCGTGTCGCGAGAGGAAGCTCCTTGACTCGTTTCTCCTCGATGGAGACGGAGAGCTGAGCGTCCGTCGTGTTCACAAGTTGAACCGCGGTTTCTGTGACCGACACCGACTCTGTGACCCTTCCGACTTCAAGCGTGATGTTCAGGCTGATCCGCTCCGCACTCTTGACAAGCACACGCTGCACGTTGGGTCTGAAGCTTGCGAGCTCTACTCGAACGTTATACTCCCCGATGGGCAACAATGTGGCGATGAAATAGCCGCGCGCGTTGCTGATCAAAGTCCGTTGCACACCGGTCTCAACACTTGTGATCGTGACGTTAGCGCTCGGGATTATCGCTCCTGTAGCGTCTCTGACGATGCCTTCGATATCTCCATTTAGAGCCGCCCAGGCAGTGATAGAACTAAGCAAAAGGAATGCGATCGCACCCCACATGTTTCGCTTAGACATAATCTTTACTCCCATGTTGCGTTCTAATTAAGCAGACCGGTAACCCCTTTTGCAAGTTATCGTTTCAATCTACATTCTGAACCGAACTTGTGGCAGAGCGATCTAACACGATATCTTGCTGCCGGGTTCGATTTTTTGAGATTTTCTACCAAAAATAAGACTTGTAACCCCAACTATTCGCGTGACGTATTGGAACTATGCAATTTGATCGCGAGCTCATTGTTCGCGCCCAGGCAGGAGACAGATCGGCACATGAAGCCATCATTAATCAATTTGCCCCGATGGTATTCAGGCTCATCAGCCGGTTTTTCCGAGCTCGCGAAGATGTTGAGGATCTCGCGCAGGATGTCTTCCTGAAGCTGTTTGCTCGAATCGATCAAATCCATCCGGAAGCTAATTTCCCGGGATGGCTGGCAAGAGTGACCGTGAACACATGCTACGACGAGTTGCGAAAAACCCGCCGGCGCAAGACCGCAATGGAAACGTATGGTCCGGATCTCGTGGCGGAGAAATCCCTGGCCCCTCCGGAACCCGAATTATTTGGCAAAGCCAGATTGGCTCTTCAGGGGCTGGATCCGAAATTGAGAATCCCGCTGGTTCTGAAGGAAGTAGAGGAGATGTCGGTAGAAGAAATCGCTCGAACGATGGGTCTCACTCAGACGAACGTCAAGGTTCGCTTGTTTCGGGCACGAAAGAAGCTCGCAAGTATTTTGGGGGGATCCGAGAGGAATATTAAATGAGGCCAACAAAAGATTTCTTTGATGCGGAGCGGAAGAAAGTTTTTACACCAGGTCCATTCTTTACCGAGCGCGTACTGGCCCGATTGGGCCAACCGCCGCGGGAATCTGGAATCTGGGAAGTCATTCCGGTTTCAACGCGGTCGGTACTCGCCTTGGCGCTGGTGCTGATTTTGTGCTTTGCAGTGGTCCAGGTGATCATTCCTCAGATTCCACAGCGCGGAATGATCGAAGCGTATCTTGAAGCTGATCAAAATCCCGCCGAGAGTTTTCTGTACAGTGAAGCCGACGTTCCGAGCGGACAGGAATTCCTGGAGCAATTGATCGCGCAGGAGGATCAGTAATGATAGCGAGTACACTGAAGGGAAAGATTCTCGTTTTTGCCGTCTTTTTTGTTGGTATCGCAGCCGGAGTACTCGTTGCCGACGTTTATCAGAGCCGCGTCACAGGGACACGGGAGGATGTCACCACTCGCGACCGAGCTCAACGCGCCCAACGCGACGTCAGTAAATTCGACGACTATCTGGGGCTGAATGAGCAACAACGACAACAGGTGAATAAAATCCTGGAGGAAACTCGCAACGAGTTTCAAGCACTTCGTAAAGAGACACAGCCCCGATTTCAAGCAATCCAGGAAGAATCTCGCGTGAAAATCCGCGCCCTCCTGACCAACGAGCAACGCCAGAAATACGACGAGTTCCGCCGGGCTCGAGATCAGCGGAGAAAAAATCGTGACCGAGATTCAGATCATGACCGCCAAAGGCCTGATTAATTAACCCGTCATTATCACGGAGGTCCGTTCAGATGCGGATGGGGAAACTGCTCACTGTTCTGCTTTTACTGATGATGGTAACAGCAATCTTTGCACAATCAGCCAAAGTCAAAGGACGCATTATGGACTCGTCGGGATCTGTCATGCCCGGCGTTCAAATCAAGGTTTATCAGGGTGAGAAGGTCGTCAAAGAAGGAACCACTTCAGGGACCGGAGACTTCGAGATTCCGCTCGATCCCGGGGAATATAAGCTCGAAATGACCGCCCCGGATTTTGATACATATGCCGAAGTCGTAAAGGTCACACCGGACATGGGGCCGCTGACGGTCACCATGCAGCTCGCCCAGCTCGCCCAGAACATCGAAGTGACAGAGACACGGAATGAGATCAGCATCGATCCGGATTCAAGCCTGAACACCACTGTGCTTAGCAAAGAATTTGTCGACGCATTGCCGGACGATGAGGACGAGCTCACCGCCTACTTGCAGCAGATCGCAGGGTCGCGCGGTGGAGCCGGTGGCGGTGGTTCGTTCGTGATCGACGGCTTCAGTGGCGGCCGCGTTCCACCGAAAGATCAGATTCAGGAGATCCGCATCAACAACAACCCGTTCAGCTCGGAATTCAGCGGCATCGGCTACGGCCGCGTGGAAATCATCACTAAAGCGGGGACCGGCGACTATCACGGGAATCTCAATTTCTTCTTCAAAGATGAATCCCTGAACGCCCGAAACCCTTTCGCTGCGACGAAGCCCCCGTATCAACAGCGGAATTTCAATTCCAATTTCAACGGGCCGATCATCCGCAATAAGCTTTCGCTGAACTTAAATGCCCGCAACAATGTATTCGAAAACAGCGATACGATTCGCGCAATCCTTCCGACCGGCCAACTTGCAACGCCCGTCGTTATGCCGAATACAAACCGCGCCTTGAACGCTCGAAGCCAGTGGGCCATGACGAAAAACAACACGATGTACATCAACATGGAGTACCAAAGGCTAAACAACAAGAATCAGGGCGTTGGCGGATTCAATTTACAGGATCGCGCGTCCACTCGTGCTGCCCGCAACATGGAATTCCAAATGCGTGAGACGGCCGTTCTCACCAAGTCCATCATTCATGAAACGCGGTTCCAGTTTCGTCGTGACCAATCGCAGATCACACCGAAGACCACCGGTACCGCCTATAACGTGCTCGATTCTTTCTTCGCCGGCGGTGGCCAGAACAAAAGTTCGAATCAGAACCGAAGTGTCGAGTTCGGGAACATGCTGATGTATTCGGGCAACAAGTGGACGATAAAGACCGGCATGCAGGGTCTCTACCGCATGAATCACACGCTATCGGAGAACAATTTTATCGGAACATTCACATTCTCGAGTCTGGCGGACTACATTACCGGCAGGCCGGTCACGTTCACAAAGAACCAGGGTGATCCGAGACTCGACGTCGATCAGCTTGAATTGGGAACGTTTCTGCAGAATGACTGGAAATTGAGCCAGAAATTCAACCTTTCGTTTGGAGTACGCTACGAGGCTCAAACCAATATCAGTGACCATAACAATTTCGATCCACGAATGGGCTTCGGTTTCCAGCTCACAAAAACCACCGCACTGCGTGGTGGCGCAGGGATATTCCATCAGAGGTTGGATGAGAATATCGTCGAACAGTTGGTGCGCTTGGACGGTACACATCAGCAGCAGATCGTCATCCGGTTCCCGTCTTACCCCGACCCGTTTCTGAACGCCAACGGAACCGTGGCTCCTGCTCCTCCATATTCGTTGCGCGTGCGCGCGGCGGATCTGGCGACGCCGTACAACATCAACAGTTCGATTTCAATCGAGCAGCAATTACCGAAAGGACTCGGCTTGACGTTGTCGTGGGATTCGATCCGGGGCGCGCATCTGTATCGAAGCCGCAATATCAACGCTCCGCTGCCGGGTGCGCCGCCGAATCCCTTGCGTGCGGGGACTCTGCTGCCTCCGGATCCTACGCAGGGTAACATCAACCAATTGGAATCCACCGGCTTGTTGCGTTCTAACAACTACACAATCGGCTTCCGCGAGTTGCTGCGCAACAAGTTAAACCTGACTATCTTTGGCAACTACACGCTCGGGTACGCGAGGAACGATACGGACGGTCCATTCAGTCTTCCCGCCAACAATTATGACCTGCGTTCGGAATGGGGCCGTTCTCCGCAGGACACGCGCCACCGTATTTTCACGGGGGCGAACTTCCGTTTACCCTGGGATGTTAATGTGAATACGCAACTGAACTGGAGCTCGAGCCGTCCGTATAACATCACGACCGGTCTCGACGACAATGGCGACACCGTGACAAACGATCGGCCTGCAGGCCTTGCTCGCAATACAGGCATCGGGCCGGGAAATTTCAATTTGAATATGAACCTGCAGAAGACGGTTAAGCTGAAGAATGCCGAAAAGCCAGGTCAAGCCGCCCGTATCCCAGCGAACCCATTCGCCGGTTCCTTCGCCGAACCGCAGCGCGGGGGCGGTTTTCCAGGTGGTGGTTTTCCGGTTGGTCAGGGTGGCGACGGCCCGCGCGGCCAGGGCGGGAACTTTCCAGGCGGCCAGCGTGGAGGTCCGGGCGGTAACCGTGGCCCGGGCGGGCGCGGTCCCAATGGCGGCTTTGGCCAGCAGAGTGGTCCAACGATGACGTTCATCGTTAATTTCCAGAACATGCTGAACAACCAGCAGCTCAATGGATATAGTGGTGTCATGACATCACCATTCTTTGGCCGTGCCAATAGCGCCCGTAATCCGCGGCAAATCGAAGCCGGCCTCCGGTTCAATTTCTGAAAGGGACGAGAGGTGGCAATCATGAGACAACTCGTTTGGATCCTGGGTGCGCTATGGATCGTCGCACCTGCTTTTGCCCAGGATGACACGCCGCAATCTCCCTTTGCGGGAGGCGGTGGCGCGCAGGTCTTTACCAGAGTGGACGAAGTGAACCCTATGGACTCGGTCAAGACATTTCTCGCTAAGGCCGACATCAAGCTCAGCGGAGACCA
>QHXC01000494.1 GCA_003222815.1 Acidobacteriota bacterium
CGTTGATCAAGCCGGATGTGGAACTCAGCGTCGTGTTCACGAGCGGGGCTTCCTCCGTCACTGTTACCTGGTCCTTGATGTCTCCTACCGCCAACGTCAGATTCACCACCGCTTCCTGCGCCACAACCAGGGTGATGCCGCTCCGCACCTGCTGCTTGAAACCCGTTAATTCTGCGGTCACTTCATATGCGCCCACCGGAAGGGCCGGCATTCGATAGTCGCCGCTCTCGTTGGTCTGAACCGTGCGCGTCTGCCCGCTCTCGGTATGCTTTGCGGTAACACTCACTCCCGGCAGCACCGCTCCGGTCGCGTCGCGCACGACGCCTGAGATAGCCGCCGAAAAACCTTGCCCAAACACCGGGCCACTCGCCAATGCGATCACTCCCAGAATCCCTGTCAGCAGTGTCGCTAGCCTTGTGAAACCTCTCCACCTGTTGCCCATAAAACTCCGCCTTTCTTTGAGATGCGACTGATTTTCGCCGGAACCCCGGTCGCAGCGTGGATTCCGGCTACACAACGCAAATTTCTAGCGCTCGCGCCTGGAGCCAATAGCAATGCCCGATACCGCCGCACCCCCGAGCAATGGCGCGGAATCCACGCTGCGCTTCTTTGTGTTTTTGCTGATGTGTCGCCCAATCCTAGCGCGCACTCACCGGGGCGGCAAGGAATTTTGAAATTTTGTGGTTTGGCATATGAAAGATCGGACCATTTTGTCAAGCGCATTAATCGATGTGACTTCTTGTGTAAAGCCCAATCGGCCCATCAGCGGGTGTGTGCAATTTTGTACAGTTCTTGTCCGCGGATATCTGCACAATTCTCATCCAAACCATCGACATCGGAGGATCAACGTATGAGTTCAGCGACTCACCTTGAAGGCAAGACACTGACGTTCATCCTCGCAGGAGGTGAGGGCGAACGCCTTTATCCGCTCACGGCGGATCAACCCAAACCAATGGTGCCATTTGGGGGCGTATTCCGCATCATCGACTTCACGCTCTCGAACGTGCTGAATTCGGGACTTCGGCGCATTTATGTGCTCACTCAATACAAGCATGAGCGCCTGCATTCGTACGTGCGAGGCGGTTGGCCTCAGCTTTGTAATCAGTTTCGGCGGGATTGTGGCGAGCATATCATCTGTTTGCCTCCAGGCGGCGGTAATCGATACCGGGGCACAGCAGACGCAGTGTTCCAAAACATTGACAGGATCGAGAAGAGCAGCGCGGAGTACGTCCTGATTGTTTCCGCAGATCAGGTCTATCACATGGATTACGGCGAACTGCTCCATCGTCACCACACAAGTGGCGCCGACCTGACGATGGCCGCCGCTCAGTATCCTGTCGAACTGGCGGCTTCGCTTGGCGTTATCGAAGCGGATCCAGACGGCCGGGCCATCAAATTCGAAGAGAAGCCCATATCGCCGCGTCCGCTGCAGTCCAATCCGGAACTGGCTCTCGTCAATATGGGCGTGTACGTCTTCGGCAAGGGGGCGCTCATTGAAGCACTTCAGAAGAACCCCGATTTCAGCGACAGCCACGATTTCGCCAACGACATCCTGCCCGTCCTTATTCGCTCGGGCCGTGCTGTTGTGTTCCCATTCGACGGGTACTGGAGAGATGTGGGCACGCTCGATCTCTATTACAGGACAAATCTCGACCTTTTATTAGCCGGTACGGCTTTGGATCCCTACGAAAATCCGGCATGGCCGACACGGACACTAGCCGGTCCGAAGTCTATTCAGCGCTCGTGGTTGGCTTCCGAATCGCGAGTTTCTCTGGACGCAACGCTCACCGCATGCAACGTCCGGATGTCGATTGTTTCGAGAGGCGCCCGCATCGATGCGGGCGCCGATCTGGAGGCCGCCATCGTGCTGCCAGGAGCGTATATCGGAAGAGGCGCAAAGATACGGGCGGCAATCGTTACCGAAAACGCGGTAGTCTCCCCGCATGCGCGTATCGGCTATGACACAGAAGCAGACCGGTCCGAATTTCCTGTCAGCGAGAACGGCATCGTGATTGTCGGTGCGTCCGAGCCGGACAGGCGGCGCGTTCCGCGGCTGGCCCGCAGCGCCTGAGGCTTGGGCGCATCGATACATGGATGCGCTCCGCGGAATTGTCCGGGGTCAGTCTTCTTCAAAGTAGTGCCTGCGGTCAACAACAGGCTTGAGAGCTTCCGCGCGGAACCCATGTTAGTCTGAATGCTCCAAGCCAGTCGCTTTGGCAGTTTCGATGAACACGACAATCCACAAAAAGAGCGCTGCTCGAGAATTATTCTTGCAACAGAGTTTCGGTGTGCTGGCGACGATATCCATTGACGTGCCTGGTTACCCGTTTGGTTCCGTCACGCCGTACTGCGTTGACAATCAGTGCCGGCCGGTGATTTACATCAGCCATATAGCTCAACACACCAAAAACATCATTGCCGACTCACGAGTATCACTGACCGTTGTTGAAAACAACGGCGGCTCAGATGACGTGCAGGCACAAGGCCGTGTCACCTGCATCGCCAACGCCCGGCCGATGGGCCAGGACCAAGCCCACGCTCGGGAGCGATACTTCCGGTACTTTCCATCCGCGCGTCAGTATGACCAAACCCATGACTTCGCGTTTTTCCGGCTGGAACTCGTGCGCGTTCGCTTCATCGGCGGATTTGGCCGGATCTACTGGATAGAACCCGGCGAATTCATGGCGAAAAATCCATTTTCCGCGGAGCAGGAATCGCAGATCATTCAACACATGAACAATGACCATAGCGATGCGCTGCGGCGCTACTGTGGGGGCGACTCGGCGGAGATGGTCGGCATCGATGCTGACGGTTTTGATGTGCTCAAATCCGGCAAGAAGCTCCGGTTTACTTTCGAGACTCCGATCCGCAATATGGAGGAAGCTCGGCAGGCACTGGTCGCCAAGGCAAAACTGCAAGACTAAGTACAGGTTTTCGCAAATACGGTCGCGTATGAGGAAACAAACGATCTGACCAATGCTCAATTCCCAATGCTCAATTCCCATCCGATGAGCATTGGGAATTGAGCATTGGTCAGAACTTATTACGACTCCGTCTCTTCTGCTTCCGGGCGGGCCAGCACCATACGTGAAGAAATGTCCTCCGCCTCCGTCTCTTCCTGGCAACGAACGCACATTGTGGCCCATGGCACAGCCTCGAGCCGTTTTTCATTGATGTCTTCGCCGCAGCCGACACATTCTCCGTATTGACCGCGGTCTATCGCCTTCAGGGCTTCCTGGATGAATCGCAAGCGCGCGAAACCACCTTCGTGCAGGTTGTAAAGGAGATCTCTGTCGTGG
>QHXC01000568.1 GCA_003222815.1 Acidobacteriota bacterium
AAGTCGTCGATCGCGTCGCCCGGCGAACGAAGTTCAACAACAAAATCGGGACAAATGGGTGCGAAACGCTGCTGATCTTCGGCGGCAAGGGCATCCCATCGCGTGGGGCGGATCCACGACGCATCCGGCGAACGCGTGGCGCCGTTCGGCAAAAGGAAACCGGTGGAAGAATCGAAAGCGATGCCGCCGCCGTCCTGAATCGTCCACCTCTGGATTTGAAAGCTCAATTCCATATTTTGGGAACCTGTCCGGCTACCCGTCGGTGACATGATGATCAATTCTTTCTGGGCCGTCAGCTCGAGTCGAAGTTCCGGATTGTCGCGACAAAGGCGGAAAAACTGTTCCGGTGTTAAGACAATGTTTTCGACATTGACGACAACTCTTGAAGAAACTACCGGTTCTGTGGTGAGTGGAACGCGTGCCATCATGATTCCCTTAACAATTGTACCGCCGTCTGCACCTTCAGTGTGTTCAGCACAAGACTTGTTTGGACATGCTCAGTCCGAGATGAGGGGAGTGCCGAAATCGGCGAACGGTAGTTGATGGCCGTATGGTACTTCACTCGAAATGGCACCGTTCGGAATAGCACGTTCATACGATCCGCGTGCACCTCCGAACCATTCTCAGCCGGCACCACGTTTTGTATTGTGTACCAGTGCGATTGATGCGTCGCACGGAGATAAACGGTGCAGTTCAACGAGATTCCGAGCTAGAGCTTGAGTCAGGAGTTTTTGAAACACCGAAGTTCGTCATCAACGAAATCTCTCTCCACGGCGTCCAGCCGGACGCCGCTTTAAAAAAAGGAAGTCGATTCGGAGCGTCATCGTTTACATACGGGGACGCTGCTCGAAACGGCAAACCCGCTTGTACTGAAGTGCAGGCCTAGTGGTCACCTCGAAGCTTTTTGGGGTGCTTTAGGCCTAAGCATGTCGCCAACACCTACGCACTATTTTTCAAATCCCATCTAACCACTATCGTGCTGCCCATGAGGTGCACGGCCCTGAGGCCGTCTTGAGTAGCCCAATGCGGATGCATTGGAGGAGGGGAGCAAGAGGCTCGTACGACTCATTCTTGAACTCCCCAATTGAGATTGTTTGGCACCGAAGTCATATCAGTCCCGCGAGGCGCTGGCAGCAGGGCGTTCGCTGTGTAGCGGCTTCCGCCCGAAGAGCGTGAAGAACACTTCGAACGGTTTCATCTGCGCGCTCCTCTCGAGACGATACAACCTGTCCAAAGGAGGTCAAGTTGAAGTCAACGAAGTTGGTAGGAACTTTTATATTGCTGCTTGGCTTAATGGTTGGCGTAGCGCCGGCCTTAGGCCGAATTGCAAAGCGAGCAGTATTACAGGGCGGAGGGGGGCTGAGTCAAAGTCCGCAGACCGCTCCGGTTATTCGAACGGACAAGGAAGGATATCTGGCCGGAGAGGTGACCGCGATTTCCGGCGAAGGTTTTTCGCCATTCGAGAGGGTGATGCTGCGTGTGTCACACATCGATGGCACGGTAGAAGCGGGGATGGGCCACGATGCGTGGTTTGTCGACGCGGATGCCAACGGGGCGTTCAGAGCCAGTTGGTCCGTGAATATCCACGACACGGCCGGCGCTGATCTCAAGCTCGAAGCGGCCGGTTCATCGGGCTTGAGCGCGCAGACTGCGTTCGCCCGGACCGGCAGACTTGCCTTGGACCGGTCTTCCGGCGCGGGAAGTAAGGCGCGCGTTACTGGCGCAGGCTTCAATTCGAACGAGCTTGTCACCATCAAGCTGGACGGCAGCGAACATCAATCAATCAGCGCGCTGAGTGACGCGAACGGCAACATCAGCGCCGAGTTGAGTCTAACCTCAGGCAATGTCGAGGCTGGCGCCTTTAGCATCCAGGCGGCATCGAAGGATTCCGCCATGGTTCTCAGCCTGAACTGCTCACCGAGCGGCTGTACAGACGCGGATTTCTTGGCAGATTTCTTTGTTGTCCGCCATCAATCAATCGGTGGTCAGCCGCTCATCAGAGACGTACCGGCGGATAAGGAACTGACTCAGATGGGCCGCTACGTCGACGCAACCGACTACAACATTTTCATGAGCTGGGACGGCACCGATCAATGGACCGGCAAGAACACCGGCGACGCCTGTGCCTTGTTCGACACCAACAACGACGCCAACGGCAACATCGACTTTGCCGTTTGCGGGCAGATCATCAACTCGAAGGACGGGACGAAAATCTTCCAGACAACAGCATCGCCCTTCGCGTTCACGTGCGATAACACCCTAGGCAATCGCTGCGGCACTCCGGTGCCCTACTCAACGGCGGCCCTGGTCCACGCCAACATTCGGTCAGGCACCCTTCGGAATGTGGACAACCGGGCGGACGGCAGCACGCCAGCCAACACAGGCAACCTGATCACAAAAACAGATCCGTGGACGAACCCTCCTTACATTCCCGGAGGCTGGAACGCTCCCTACGATGCGACCTTGCGCATGGCGATCAAAAGGACCTTCCTGCCAGCAAACGCAAGACTCGTAAATCTTTGCTCGTACCCATCGGCCGGAAGCGGCGCCAACAACAATCCGTTCGTTTGCATCGGTCCCACCGGCGGCAACGGTTTCCTGGAAATCAAAAAAGTCGTCACGGGGCAGTACAGTGACACGCCCACGTTCACGTTCAAAATGGAAGGCCCGACGACAAAGGACAATCTCCTGGCCAGCAGCCTCAGCGGCTGGACCACGGGTGGCATCTCCCTGCCGGTCGGAACCTACTCGGCGACGGAATACAATATTCCCACCGGTTGGGGTTTCACGGGCGCTTCCTGCCCGCTCGCCACTTCAAACGGCGGCACCTTGCCGGCAACGGTTTCCGGGATCGTGGTCGATATCGGTACCTCCACGACCTGCACGTTCAGCAACACCGCCAACCCTGGCACTCTGATCGTGAAGATAGTTGTCGTCAACGACAATGGCGGCAGCAAGCACGCGACGGACTTCACATTCCAGGTGGGCGCCGACACGGCAGTGGCGGTCCTCCAGGATGGCGCCAATGTGCTCGCGGG